>DUUU01000321.1 GCA_012841485.1 Armatimonadota bacterium | reverse complement strand
TCCTTCTCAATCATCTCCATGTAGCTGGTGTAGGCGGTCGCCTCCGCCTTGGCGGCCAATCCGGCCGCCTTTGCCTCGTCGATATCCGAAACGGCAACGACCTGGGCCAGGCCGCTATTCTGATACGCCGACAGGTGCGCGCCGGCGATCCCGCCGCAACCAACCAACCCTATCCTGAGCTTGTCAGACACGGTCTTCTCCTCCATCCGAAGGGACTCATCGCCTTCAAGCTTCGCGCTCCGATTGTCACTCCCCTGCCGCCAGCTATCGCACAGAAAGCTGGCGTTCTTTTCGACCTACGAGGACCAGGGCACCGCGCCGTTGCGCCGGAGCACCAGTTCATCGGCAACCGCCTGAGGCGAGAGCGATAGGAGGTAGAGGACCGCCTGAGCCACATCCTCTGGCTCCATGCGGTCGGGGCGGTCGGCGTGGGTCACCGCCGACATCTGGGTGGCCACCACGCCGGGGCAGATGGCATGCACGCGGATCCCGTGGGGCTGGGCTTCGAGGGCAAGCGTCTTGGTAAAGCCCAGGAGGGCGTGCTTCGAGGCCACGTAGGCGCTCTGCTCCGGGTAGGCGCGCTTCCCCGCGGTAGAAGAGATGTTGATGATCGCGCCAGCGCGCCGCTCCCGCATATGCCGCAGCGCCGCCCGGGAGAAGAGGAAGGGGCCGCGCGCGTTCACCGCCATCAGGCGATCCCACTCCTCGACCGAGGTTTCGAGCACAGAGGCAAGCACGAAGAGACCCGCGTTGTTGATCAAGATATCGAGGGCGCCGAACTGCGAAATCGTCTCGGCGACCACGCGATCCGCGTCGGCCTCCAACGAGACGTCCGCGGCGAAGGCAAGCGCTCTGCCACCAATAGCGCGTATCTGCCGGGCTGTCTCCTCAACTTCCTCTCGGGTGCGCGCGCAGACGGCGACGGCACACCCCTGGCGGGCGAGCGCCAGCGCGGTCGCCCGTCCGATCCCTCGCCCTCCGCCCGTGACGAGGGCACTCTTCCCCTCTAGACCCATCTTCTCTCCACCCTCGGCGGCGCCATTTGCTCCGCTTCATCGCGGCCGCTCATCAGGGCGCCCCCGGTTGACCAAAATGGCTGGTGCCGGATGGCGCCCAGCGCCATCCGGCACCGAAACTCCGCCAGGCGAAACGCCTGCGGTGCCTCCGGAATGCGGGATTTCCACACCCCGAGGGCTACTTCATCTCCTGCCCGCCGGTGACGTTGATCGCTTGACCGGTCATGTAGGAGGACTCATCCGACGCGAGGAAGGTGACGACGTTGGCGACGTCCTCGTAGGCGCAGCCACGGCCGAGGGGCACCTGCTCCTCGTACTTGCGGCGCACTTCCTCAACGGTGAGGTTCCAGCGCTGGGCGTACTGCTCGTAGAGGCTATTCACCCATAGCGGCGAGTCGAGCAGGTTCCCCGGGCACACGGAGTTGACGCGCACGTTGAAGGGCGCCATCTCCAGGGCAAGGCTCTGGGTGAGGCCGATGCCGCCGAACTTGCTGGCGGCGTAGGCAGAGTTCTTGAAGCTCCCCTTCTTGCCCGACTTGGAGTTGATCTGGATGATGCTCCCGCGGCGCTGCTCTTGCATGACGCGCGCGGCATGCCGGGCCGTAATGAAGTAACCGATGAGGTTGACATCGATCACTTTGCGCCATTTCTCCGCGTCAAACTCCACGGCGTCGCCAGCGATGAGAATGCCCGCGTTGCAGACCATGACATCCAGCCCGCCGAAGGCCGCCACGACCTGATCCACCACCTGACCAACCTCGGCATCATCCGTCACATCCATGCCGAAGGCGAGGGCCTGGACGCCGTACTCCTCACGGATGCGCGCCGCAGTCTCTTCCGCTTTCGCCTCGTTGATATCGGCGACGGCGACATGGCACCCCTCGGCGGCCAGACGCGACGCCAGGGCCTCGCCCAGGCCCTGCGCGGCGCCCGTCACCATCGCCGTCCGGCCCTCTAGTCGACGAAAGGGGCGGGATTTTGGTCCCCTCTGCGCTGGCGCCGGACCGAGCATCGTCTCGAAGAGCGCCGCTTCCGCCTCGCGCGTCCACTCACCAGTGGGGCTCAGCTTCGCCGCCACTTCGGGAAGGCGCTCCTTCAGTTCCGGGAGCGGCGTGAGCGGCAAGTTCTGGATCTGCGGGAAGATGACGATCTTGCCCGGGAAGCGCGCCGCCTTGACCGAGGCAAGGCCCTCATGCGCCGCCTCGATGCCGCCAATGGCGGCTACGGAGCGGTTGGGGCTGAGCGTGCCCGCTTCGGTGGCCCCGAGCGTGCTCTTCAGATCCTCGATCCGCGAGCCGCTGGTGCCGATAAAGCGCACATCCTTGCGCGCCGCGTCGAGCACTGGCACGCGCGCCATCGTCCCCTTGGGAACGCCGGCGAAGATGTTGAGAAGGCCCTTCTCGCTCAGGTGCGTGGCGCAGTGGCTGATGACCGCCGGAACGGGCACCATCACCGCGACATCGGTGAATCCCTGGCCGTCCGTCAGATCGCGGAGCGCCTGATCGAACGCCTCGGGCGTCATCTCCTTGGGATTGAGGGCAACCATCTTTGCGCCGCGCGCTTCCGCCAGCGGGCCGAAACGCTCCAGCACGACATTCAGACGCTCGCCATCAATATCGGTCACGACGACCAAGCTCGGGCCGTCCGGCTTCTCCGCGGCGCGCTGGGCATGCATCTGGCCCATCGGGCCACCCGCGCCACAGATCCAGGCGCGGCCGCCAGGCATGAGCTCTGAGGAGCGCGTGCGCGTATAGGCCTCGGCAATGTCGTCGCCGCGAGTGCCCAGGTGTACCAGAAAATCATAGTGGATGCGACCGACATCCACTTCGACATAGGCGTCGCCAGGAGCGGCCCCCACGAGGTTGAGGATGCCGTGCTTGCCCAGCACGGTATCCAGCTGCGCGACCAGCGGCGCATCCGCGCCGAGGGCGACAATGTCATCGAACCCCGCGCCACCGGTTTGCTCTGCCTTCAGTGCCGCCAGGTCCAGCGAGGCAAGCGCCCCGGTGCGCACGACCGTCGCGCCCGCCGCCTTGGCCTGCGCTTCGAGGCGGTCGGCAATCGCCGCCGGGACATCGGTGAGGACCACGACGCGCGGATGCGAGTCTGCATCCAGGCCACGGCTGACATGCAGCGTGTCGGGCACGCTGGCCGCAGCGGGCCCACCAACCACCCAGAGCGCGCCGCCGTTGAGGAGGGTCGACCGATGCGAGGCGCGGTAGCTGGCGACCACGCACGCCCACGGCTCGGAGAGCGCCGCCTCGGCATAGCCGGTCTCCGGCTTCACCGGCAGCAGATAGCAGCCCTCATCGCCATCGATCATCTCCTTGGGGATGATGCCAAACTGCTCAAGGGCACCCGGAAGCTGGTAGCCGTAGGCCATATTCGTGCCCTTATAGTAGACATCCGCCTGAACGATGAAGCGGTCGCCCGGCTTGAATTGCCCGCGGCGGTTCTCACCGACGGCAACCACCGTCACCGAGGCTTCGTGCCCGAGGATCACCGGGTCGCGCTTCATATCGCGCCCC
This sequence comes from Armatimonadota bacterium, assembly GCA_012841485.1. The sequence goes on along the minus strand of DUUU01000321.1, from coordinate 2,455 downwards.
AGGACGCGCGGGTGCTGGTCCCCCTGCATCAGAACCTTGATATCGCTGAAGCAGAGGCCGGCGGCATCCACGCGCACCAGCAGTTCATCGGGCCCCGGCTGCGGCACACACATCTCGACCGGCTTCCCCTCGTCGCCCAGGTTTTCCAGGCCCGATCCGTACAGCGGCCATACCAACATCGTGGATGGCGTCGCCGTTGGGTTCTCTCGATACTCCTTCAGCCTATCGCTCACGGCAATCTCCCCTGATCTTACAAAATCGCGCGCCGCCCACCGCCGAGCAGGTGTGCCAGGCACGCCAACACAATCCCACCAGGGTAGAGTTCGGCCCCCGCTGCCCAGGCACCTGCTTTCAGTTCGCTCGAGGGGCTTGAGGGAGGCGCCTTCGCTACCCGAACGCGAGATAGCGAGCGCGACACACGGTCTCCGCTGCTGATATCCGGGCATCGGCCCGAGCAGGCCGGCGTGATCGGCCCCCCCTAGAGGGGGAACACCCCGTGGCAAGTGGGTCGGGCCCGTCGCGAAACCCGGGCAGGTGGCTCGATCAGCCCGAGCCACCCGACCGAGGTTTCTGAAAGGCGTTCAGAACGGCCTATGCCGCGAGCCGTTGGGTGCGCGGCCGGGCGCGGCGCACAGGGAGGGACAGACGCGACAGAACCGTGTCGATCTCGTGGCAGAGGCTCTCGCCTTCGTCACCGAGAGTCTCGCGCAGGTGACCGCGATCGATGCCCCGAAGCACGCCACGCATGTGGCGGATCTCGTTGCTGCGCCGGGCGGCGCGGGCCTCGCGGAGGGTGGCCTGGGTATAGTTCTTCAACCGGCGCGCGGCGTGTTGCCGGTCGTCGGCTGGAGGGAGTTCCACAGCGGCGGGCCGCTCCAGATCGGGCGGCACCTCGGGGGCGCGCATCAGGTCGACGGTGTTGCGGACAGCCGAAAGGATAAAGCGGGACGCGATGCCATGCTTGGCGAGTCGGCGCGCCATGCGCACCACCGAATCGCGCTCCGCCGGTTCGAGGTCTTGCAGGCCCGGGGTTCGGCCCTCCAGGTACTGCGACAGCTCCGCCAAAGTCAAGCGTCTCAGTTCCATCCTCGTCTCCTTCCCGTCACGAGATGCCGCACCCGGCACGGATTGCAGGAATCCTCCCACCGGATGCCTCATCCTACGCCTGCTCGCGCTCTGTCAGTTCGCTGAGAATGAGTCGGCAGGGCGCTCAGAACCTTCCTGGAAGGCTCTCCCCCAACCGACGAAAAAGGGAGCCCGGTCTAACCCAGAGCTCCCTCACTGGATCGGGACAGCATGTGAGGGAAAGAAGTCCTCCTGCGGCCTCCGCAAGCGCTCTCGCCTCACAGCCTCCCATCCATCCGCGTTCATCGCCTTGGGGCGGCCCGGCCGCTCTGCCTTGCAGCCTCGCGGGCCGGCGCCCACTCCATGAAATCTACTATACCCTAAGACCCCTTTGGTGTCAAGGAAGTTTCACGCGCTAAGCGCGTGATTGCCTCCCGTGCTCCGCCCCGTGGCTCAGAAGCGCACCTCGCCGGCAAGGTCGCCCTCGCCGGTCGAGAGCATCCACGAGAGCGCCTTATGCGCCAGGAATGACTCGCGGATGAAGCCACGATTGCCCGGCTGCCGCACCTCCCACTCCATCCGATCGGGGTAAACGCGAAACACGCGGAACGCATTCGGCCATTCGGTAAACGCGGGGTTCTGGAGATGGGTGATCCGCCCGACGCGGTTGACCTCGTTCCAGTGCGCGTGCCCGCAGAGGGTGGCAATCACGTTGGGAGCGGCATCGAGGATTCCAAGCACCTCCTGGCTGCTCATGCAGATCGCGCCGGGCAGCTTGTAGCCGCACGACGAGTTCCCGCGCCGGTTGGTGAACGCGTAGTGCCAGACCACCACGGTGGGCGTGCGCGTATCCTCGGCCAGCGTCTTCCGCAGCCACTCGACCTGAGCGGGGCGCAGGCCGATGCCGCGCGCGTTTTTCGCATCGTAGCGATCCACGAAGTCGCCTTCCGGCGTTCGCCAGTACGAGGCATCCAGAACGATGAAGCGCAGGGGCGGCTTCTGGATCACGTAGTCGGTTCTGTCGCCCGGGAAGAGCCGCCCGCAGAGCTCCAGCAGGTCCGGGCGCGAAGAGGAGTGGTAGGCGTCGTGGTTGCCAATGCAGCCGGCCACCGGCAAGGGTGCTTTGTCGAGGACGCCAGCGAGCACCTGAACATCCTCGCGCGTGCCCCGGTCCGTCATGTCGCCGGCCAGGACCGCAAAGTCGATCCCCTCCTTCGCGAGCGATTGGAGGTTGGAGGCGAGCTCGGGCGCCGTGGCATTCCCCATCTTGACGTTCATCCACTCGCCGGGGCTCGCCGTCGACAGGTGCGTGTCCGAGAACAGCGCGAACTGGTAGGAGGGCGCGTCCGCTTTCCGCTCTAGCGCGCGCAGCTCCAGCTCGCGGAAGGTG
>DUUU01000320.1 GCA_012841485.1 Armatimonadota bacterium | reverse complement strand
TGTCGTCCGACCACCTCGTGATCACCGATGAGGCGCTCGTTCGCCTGATCCGAGAATACACCCGCGAGGCGGGCGTGCGCAACCTGGAGCGCGAGATTGCCGCCATCTGCCGAAAGATTGCCCGCCGGATTGCCTCGGGCAACACGGATCCCATCCGCGTCACGGCAGACGATGTGCCCGGCTATCTGGGCCCGCGCCAGTACCGCTACGGCATGGCCGAGGAACATGACGAGGTGGCAGTCGCCCTCGGTCTCTCCTACACCGAGTTTGGTGGCGATGTGCTTCCCATCGAGGTGATCCTCATGCGCGGCAAGGGCAACCTGGTGCTCACCGGGCAACTGGGCGATGTGATGAAGGAGTCGGCGCAGGCGGCCCACTCCTGGCTGCGCGCGCGTGCCCAGCAGTTTGGGATCGATGAGGAGGTCTTCTCCCGCACGGATATCCACGTTCACGTGCCTGCCGGCGCTGTGCCCAAGGATGGCCCCTCGGCCGGGATCACCATCGCCACGGCGCTCGCTTCGGCGTTGACCGGGCGTGCGGTGCGCAAAGAGATTGCCATGACCGGCGAGATCACCCTCCGGGGCCGGGTGCTGCCCGTTGGCGGCGTGAAGGAGAAGGTCCTCGCCGCGCATCGCGCCGGCGTGAAGCGCATCGTGCTTCCCGAGGAGAATGACAAGGACCTGGAGGAGATCCCGGCCAACGTCCGGGGGGACCTTAACTTCCTCTTCGTTAAGAGTGTCGATGAAGTGTTGGCCGCGGCCCTCGTGCCCAGCGCGGCCGAAAGCCATGCCTGAGAAGAGCCGTGACCCGAGAGCAGAAACCAGAGACCACGCAACGACATGATTACGGAACCGCCGAGCAGCTGCGCGGGATCCACGCGCCGGGGCGCTCTGTGCCCGGCATCATCGCCTTGCTGGCGGCGCTGCTGCTCCTCCTCTTGAGCACCGGGTGTCGGAAGGAGCCCGGCGAGCAGGAGCTGCCGCCGGCAAAGCTCGCCTCAGAGGACCCCTGGTTGCTCGCCGTAAAGGAGTTTGGACAGGCGCGCGCCTATCTGGGCAATGGCTACCTGGGGGTGAACGCCTCGCAGGAGGGTCTGGGATTCGACCGCGAGGAGCAGCTTCCGACGTTCGTCTCCGGGTATTATGTGAACGAGAGCTTTGCCCCTGGTCCGGCATGGGCGGCGCCGAAACTCAGCATTGACGGCCAAAGCGTCACCGCCGCCGAGGCCCGCTCCTACGAGCAGAGCTTTGATCTGCGCCGTGGCGTCCTGGTGACGCGCTACGTCTGGCGCCGCAAGCCGCGGACCGAGGTGGAGATCACCCTCTTCCCGGCGCGGCATGATCCTCATCTGGGCGTGATTCAGGTGGCGCTGACGCCTGCCCGGCAGGCCCGCGTCTCTCTGGATGCGGTGGCCCCTACCGAAGGCTGCGCGGTTGCCCTGGTGGATCGTCAGGCCGATGGCACCCCGGCCTCTTTTCCGGGCGAAATCGAGCTTGCAGCCCGGCAGCGCTGGGTGCTGACGCGGTATGTGGGGATCTGCGCGGTGCGCGACTCGGCCGATCCGCAGGCGACAG
>DUUU01000319.1 GCA_012841485.1 Armatimonadota bacterium | reverse complement strand
CTCCCGGCCGGCGCCGGCAGCGCCTGGCTCACGTTCTGCGGATGCCCCCGCGCCCAAAGCGATTGAGGTGGTCAAGGGCACCTCGGTACAGACGGTTCTGGTGAAGGAGTAGGGCTGTGGGAACCAATGGCCAGATCACCCTACTCATCGCCTGTCGGGAGCGCGCGGACCTGATCGGGCTAGACCACGTACACACCGCCCAGGGAGTCATCCGGGTGGTGGGCCAGGTGCATGATTCCGTGGAGGTCCTCCAGGGCGTCGTGGGGATGCGCCCCGATGTGCTCCTGATTGACGGGCAGGCGGCCGAGTTCGACGCGCTCAACACAACGCTCGAGGTGACCGCGTCCACGCGGAGCACGGGTGTCATTGTGCTTGGCGGTAAGGACACTCCTGACTACCTGCGCCGCGCGATGCGCGCGGGCGCGAAGGAGTGCCTCACCGCGTCGGTGGACCTCGACACCCTCGCTGATGCGATTGCCGAGGTGGCGTCCATCCAAAGGCAGCTCTTCCCCACGGATGGGCCTCCCGGCGGCGATAGCGGCCATCTCTCGCGCGTGATCACCATCTGCGGGGGCAAGGAGGGGGTGGGCAAGACCACAATCGCCGTCAACCTGGCGGTGGCGCTGGCGCGCGCGTCCGGAGAGCGCATCGCGCTTCTCGACCTCGCCTTCGGTGACGCCGCGGTGATGCTCAACCTCACCACGCACCACGGCTTCTCGGAGCTGCAAGCGCAGGAAGGCCGGGTGGACCCCGCCAGCCTGCGCGACCTGATGCGGCAGCATGAAGCCGGAGTCTCCGTGCTCCCCCGCGTGGCGCGGCTGCGCTACCTCGAGCAAGATCCGGTGGATGCCTACGTCGTCCAGGACGTGGTTGGCTACCTGCGCGAGCAGTTCCGCTACATCGTGGTCGATAACCCGCCGATGCATCTGGAGAGCGAGCTCCAGAGCCTATCGCTGGCAGATGAGATGCTGTGCGTCACCACGCCGTGGGATATTCTGACCCTGCGCAATACGCGCGCGTTCCTGGATGCGGCGGTGGGCACCTTCTGCCCCTCTGAACGCGTGCGCCTGGTGTTGAACCGCAATGACGACCACGCCATGGTCAGCCGGGCGGACGTGGAGAAGGCGCTGCAACGCACCGTCTCCGTCTACATTCCCAACGATGCGCGTCTGGTCGCTTCCTCCATCAACGTGGGCGTTCCGTTCATCATCAGTAAGCCGGAGAGCTCCGTTTCGCGCGCCATCAAGCAGTTGGCCGCCGGCATCGCGGGCGTGGAGAAGACGCCGAGCCCGGTCCGCCGGGCGTTCGCGCTCTTTCGCTGATCGGGGAGGAGGTAGAGGGTGGTAGATTCGCTGCGCCTGCATGACCTGCGCCCTGGATTGCTGGAAGGGCGGATCCAGGGGGTCGCTGTGGCGCGGAATGACAAGATCACCTTTGGTGATCGGCCTGCGCTGCCAGAGCATATGCTCTCGTTGCGGGCAAAGATACACCAGCGCGTGCTTCAGGAGATGGATGCGGAGACTTTGCGCTCTGCCACGCGCTCCGGATCGGATCGTGACGAGGTACAGCGGCGCGCCCAGCAGGCGATGCTGGCGACCCTGACCGAGGATGGCGTCCAGGTGGTGCCCAGCTTGCGCACCATCCTCCTGGCGGAGGTGATGGATGAGCTCCTCGGCTATGGTCCGATGCAGCCATTGCTGGACGATCCGGCGATCACCGAGGTGGTGGTCAACGCGCCCCGCGAGGTCTTTGCCGAGAAGGCGGGCCGGTTGCGGCGCACCGATCGCATGTTCAACGACAACGCGCACGTGCTGCGGATCATCAACAAGATCGTGGCGCCCCTGGGCCGGCGCGTCGATGAAAGCTCGCCGATGGTGGATGCCCGTCTGCCGGATGGCTCTCGCGTCAACATCGTCGTGCCTCCGGTCGCTCTCAGAGGTCCGGCGATCACCATCCGCAAGTTCTCGCGCATCCCCTTCACGGTGCAAGACCTGATCCAGAAGGGGACGCTCACCGAGCCGATGGCCACCTTCTTGCGTGCTTGCGTGGAGTCCCGGCTCAACATGCTCATCTCTGGAGGCACGGGAAGCGGCAAGACGACGACGCTCAACGTGCTCTCCTCCTTTATCCCGCACCACGAGCGGGTCGTCACCATCGAGGATGCCGCGGAACTGCAGCTCCACCAGGAGGATCTGGTGACGCTGGAGGCCCGCCCGGGAACCGTGGAGGGAAAGTCCGCGGTCACCATTCGCGATCTGGTGCGGAACTCGCTGCGCATGCGCCCGGATCGGATTGTCGTGGGCGAGGTCCGTGGCGGCGAGTCGCTCGATATGCTCCAGGCGATGAATACGGGTCACGATGGCTCGTTGAGCACCATCCACGCCAACTCGCCGCGCGACGCCCTGGCCCGCTTGGAGACGCTGACGCTCATGTCGGGCGTGGACCTGCCGATGCGCGCGATCACCAAGCAGATCGCCAGCGCGATCCAGGTGATCGTGCAGCAAGGCCGTCTCCAGGATGGCACGCGCAAGGTCACGCACATCACCGAGGTGCATGGGATGGAGGGCGACACGGCCCTCCTGCAGGACGTCTTCGTCTTCGAGCAGACAGGGGTGAGCCCGGAGGGTCGCGTGATTGGCGAGCATCGACCGACCGGCCTCCGCCCGCGGGCGCTCTCGCGCCTGGAAGCGGCGGGAATCCGCCTGCCGCCCTCGCTCTTCTTGCGCTAGGAATGAGGACCGAAGAGATGCCTCCACACCTGTTCCTGATGGCGACGGTCTTCCTCGGAACGCTCGGAGCCGTGCTCGTGGCCCAGTTTTACGCCACGCGCGCGCAGCGCTCCGTGGGGCAGCGCATGCGCACCATTGTCGAGGGCCTCCCGGATCAGGCAAGCGCCCCGGGTGCTCACGGGGTGGGTGACTACTTCCCCATGGTGACTGCGCGATTGCAGGAGACCTCCTACTTCCACCGGGTGGAAAAGCGGCTGATAGCGGCTGGAGTGCCACTGAGAGCGGCGGAGTTTGTCACGATCTGCACTCTGGTGGGAGCCGCCGGGTTTCTGACTGCGGCCGTTTGGAGCCACCAGCCGGTGCGCGCGCTGATCTGGGGCGCGGTCGGGTATGCATCGCCACACCTGGTACTCAATGCCCTGGCAGAGCGCCGCCGCCAGATTCTGGAAGCTCAGCTCGCCGACACGCTGG
>DUUU01000029.1 GCA_012841485.1 Armatimonadota bacterium | reverse complement strand
GATCGAGTGGCGCGCGGGCAGATGTGGCCAATTGGCACCAGGGTATGACTTTTGCGTCGTGGTGGCACGATGCCTATTTGAAGTCATCCACGATCACTTCGCTCAATCAGCTCGTCAATCTGAAGGGCAACTGGATCGCGATTGTGCCTCATTGGTACATGTCGAACCGATCCTCCACGACCATCTATGCCGAAAACGGGGGAGGCACCGCGTCGGATGAATCGGTGCGCCATATCATCCAGCAGGCGCATGCGCGCGGGCTGAAGGTGATGCTCAAGCCGCACGTCGATCCGAGAGACGGCGCCTGGCGCGGCTCCATCTCCCCGTCGAGCGCCTCGGCGTGGTTCTCCAGCTACCGAAACTTCATCCTGCACTACGCGCGGATGGCCACGGAGCTCGGTGTTGAGATGTTCTGCGTGGGCTGCGAGTACAAGTCGATGAGCGGCTCGAGCTACACCTCATACTGGCGCTCCATCGTCGCCGACGTCCGCAACGTCTACAAGGGCCCGCTCACCTACGCGGCCAACTGGGGGCCTAAGTCGTGGGGCGAGTACTATATGGTGCAGTGGTGGGATGCCCTCGACTACATCGGCGTGGACGCCTACTTCCCAATTACCCGCGCGAACAACCCGACGGTGGAGCAGGCTAAGGCCGGCTGGTACTCCTACACCGACAGCTACGGCCAGACCAACCGCTGGGTGGACGACATGAAGGCGCTCTCCCAGAAGTTTGGCAAGAAGGTGATCTTCACCGAGCTCGGCTTCAACACCGTCCGGAACCCGGGCGCCGAGTGGGAAGTCCAGTCGGGCACGGACCAGACGGGCGCGAAGAACTGCGTCGAGGCCACCTTCCAGGTCTTCGATAAGGAGCCCTGGATGGCCGGAATCTTCTGGTGGACCTGGAACGTGGATCCCAACCGCGGCGGCGCGAACGACCGGGGCATGGATATCAACAACAAGCCAATGGCTCAGGTGATCGCCGACTGGTATGGCCGCGGTGGGGGAGACACCACGCCGCCGTCTACACCTTCGGGGCTCACGGCTCAGCCGCTGGGCACGTCCTCCATCGCTCTGAAGTGGAATGCTGCGACGGATAACGTGGGTGTCACCGGCTACCGCGTCTACCGCAACGGAACGCGCATCACCCAGACCGCGAACACGTCGTATACGGATACCGGCCTGGCGATGGGAACTCAATACACCTATCGCGTCTCGGCGATCGATGCGGCCGGAAACGAGTCCACGCAGAGCGCGGCCGTCACCATGACCACCGCGTCGCCATCCGACACCCAGAAGCCAACGACCCCGACCGGGCTGAACGCTTCGACCACCAGCGCCACTGAAATCACGGTGCGCTGGAACGCTTCGACGGACAACGTCGGCGTGGCCGGCTACCGCCTCTACCGCAACAACCTCGAGGTGGCGACGGTCAACACGACGACCTACAAGGATAGCGGGCTGACCGCGGGAACGACCTACACCTACCAGGTGGCGGCCTTCGATGCGGCCGGAAATCGCTCTGACCTGAGCGCTCCAGTGGCCGGCACCACGGCCAAGGCTACGGATGCCACGAAGTATGACTTCGAGGATGGCACGCAGGGCTGGGAGAACCTCGAGGGCTGCGTGAAGCTCTGGAACACGACTGACTTCAAGTACGAGGGCTTCCGCTCGATCGGTCTCTACGCGAATGCGATCTCCAGCTCTTCGCCGGGGTATGCCCGCGTGCGGCCGCCCGCTAGCCTGGGCGCCGGGGCGACCGTGACCGCCAACGTCTACGTCGACTCGTCGAAGAATATGGTCACCGGGCGTGCCTATATCCAGGATGCCACCGGGAAGTGGGTTGCTGCGGGTCCGATCACCTCGATCGGTTCCCGGACGTGGACCCGCCTCACCGTGACGGTGCCTGCCACCGCGCAAACCCCGCTGATGAACCTGGGGTTGCAGTTCATGACGAGCACGAGCACCTTCACCGGCAGCATCTACGTCGATGATGTCCGCTGGGATGGCGTCATCACCGATCCGGGAGAGGGCGGTGGAAGCGGCGGCGGCAGCAGCGAAGCTCTGCGCTACGGCTTCGAGTCTGGCACCCAGGGATGGACCGTCCTGGAGCGGTGCACGAAGATCTGGAATGCCGACTACGTCGCTGCTGAAGGCAATCGCTCGCTCGGCTTCTGGCTGGACGGCGCGTCTGCTTCCACTCCTGGGTACGTCCTGGTGAAGCCGGATGCTTCGCTGGTTGGCGGGTGCACTATCACCGTGCCGATCCGAGGCGGTTCGGACGCCAGCAACGTGGTTGCTCGCCTCTACATCCAGGATGCCACCCGGAAGTGGGTTGCGATGAGCCCAGTCACGCAGCTCACGTCGGGGTGGACGAACCTGAAGCTCGAGGTTCCTACGGGGGTTGCACTGCCGCTCCAGACTCTGGGCGTGCAGATCATGACCAACTCGGGAACCTACAGCGGCTCCATCCACATTGATGGGGTTCGCTGGTAATCCTGATGAGCGCGTGAAAGAGGGCCGCGCGGGCATTGCGCCCGCGCGGCCCTCGCCGTCGTCTTCGACCGAGCAGCAGTCAGCACGCTTTGCTGCTCCCCCCAACGCCGCGGAGCAACCGCTTGACGCCTGCCAGGTTGTAGCGTATACTTGATGAGGGACCTTGCGGCCGTGTGGGCGGGCGGAGAGGCCGCAGAGAACGCCAAGGTGATAGGGATCGTAGCCTCTCCTTGACGGGGAGAGGACTTTCAGGCGAGCGGTTCCGCCGTCCGTAGATGATCATGCGACTGCTTATCATTGATGACCACGACCTCGTCCGGGACGCGCTGCAAGCGCGCCTGGAGGCGATTCCCGGGTATGAAGTGGTCGGCTCCGTGAGCGATGGCGAGCAGGCCCTGGCGATCCTGGACAAGGCCAAGCCCGATGTGGCAATCATCGATTTTCGGATGCCGCGGATGAATGGCGCTGAGTGCGCCAAGCGCATCAAGGAACGTCTGCCGAGCTGCCAGGTACTGTTTCTGACCGGCTTCCCCGATGACGAAGCCCTCCTCGATTCGGTGGGCATCGCCTCGGGGTATGTCACCAAGTCCGCCACCTGGAGCATGCTGGTGCAGGCCCTCGAAGCAATCGCCAGCGGCAAAGCGTTTGTCGACCCCAACCTCGTTCCCGCCATCATGACCCGCGCGGCGGCCGCCGATCAGCACCAGCTTGCCCTCAGAGAGATCGATCCAGACCGCGTGTTGACGCCCACGGAGGGTCGGGTCTCCCTTCTGGCCGCGGAGGGGCTCTCGAACCAGGGCATTGCTGCCCGGCTATCGATGAGCGAGAACACCGTCAAGGCGCACCTCCAGCGCGTCTTCCGCAAGCTGGGGATACACTCTCGCGAGGAACTGGCCGCCAGAGTCCGCTCCTGACCCGCGTTCCGCCGCATCTTCTCGCGACAGATTTCTCCTCTAAGGTTGCGCCTGTCTCACGCCGACGAGCCCGCACCTCGTCCCATCTTCGGCAGCCGGGCATTGGAGCCGGGAGCCCCCGTGCCCAGGACCGATGCCTTGTGTCGGAATCTCAGTCCGGGTGCCGACGACGCCGGCACCCGGAAGAGGGCTGCGGAACGAGCCGCGCGGTCCTACCGCTTCAGAACGTAGACGGCTGCCTCGCCGGGGGCCAAGGCGCAGGCGACGGTCTCACCGGCCTTCACCTTCTTGCCCGAGTAGAACTCGGTGCCGTCGCCGGCGTCCGCGGGCAGGGTGATGCGTCGCTCGACCGATGCGCTCGAGTCGTTCATGGCGCAGACGAGCGTCGTCTTGCCATCGCTGAGGAGTTGTACGACGGCGGGGTCGTGCCCCTGCAAGCCGCTGCGCTTCCCGGTCAGGAAGAGTGGTTCGAACTCAGCGACGAGCCGCGTGGTTTCCGCGACGGCCAGCCACGTACGCCCGTCCATGGGGAGGCGGTCATAGACCAGCACGCCTCCGGTCGAGTCGAGCGAGCGGCGAAGCAGGCGCGCCTTGGGAATCGGCACCTGTGGCGCGGTTATACTCGTGTCGTAGGGGGTCATCAGGGCGCCGAAGAGGACCGGGATCCCATTGAGCGCCTGGATCGTCCCGGGGATATGCTCCACCGGCCGGCCGTAGCCGCATCCGGCCCGGTCGGCGGCTTTCAGCTCGCCGAAGTAGGCCCAGTTGACGCCATAGGTGCGCGGGTTGTCTGGTGTCTGGTAACCGCTGTAGGCGCTCAGCTTCGTGCCGGGCGCCACCCGGTGAACGGCGTCCTTTAGCTTCGCGAAGACCTGCGCGACGCGACGCGCCATGAAGTCGGTCCAGGCCTCGTCGTGCTTCTCCTTGATCGTGGCGGCGTCGAGCGGCGTCTGCGCCGGGATGCGCGCATACTCCCGGAACGCCTGCAGGCAGCGCTGGCAGTAGCAAGAGTGCGGTCCATCAAATGGTGCATACTCGAAATCGTAGTCCACGATATGCGGGCGGACCTCCTCCAGGCGCGCCTTCAGCGCGGCCTCGACCGCGGGCCAGGATGGGCCGAGAAGGAGCGTGGTGCAGAGGAATCCCTTGCTCGGCTTGCCATCGCGATCGATGAGACGCTCGTCCGGGTGGGTTTCCAGGTAGGGCCCCAGGTTGATCGACCAGGGTTGGAAGTTGGTTCCCATGGTGTGCGTCATGCCGAAGCGGGGCGCGTTATCGCTGGCCCACCGGCCGCCCCCAACGATATCGTTGAAGCCGGCGGCCTGCGCCGTGCGCAGCGTCTCCTCGCGCATCGCCAGGTCATCCATGCTGCCGAAGAACGAGCCCCAGAGCTGCCAGACGAGCTGCCTGGGCTGCTTGCCCTTAAGCGGGGGTAAGAGGCGCACCGGGATCGCTTGGGGCGGTTCCGTGACGGTGCCGTCGTTGGCTTCGCTCCAATAGAGGAAGCGCGTCTCGCCCTCTTCCAGGGAAGCACCGGGGCGCGTGCGGACGAAGGCGTTGAAGAGCGACATGATGTAGTGCCGGCCGTAGAGGACCGGCTTATCCGCGGTGATCCGCGCGAGACGCATCTTCTGGCCGTCCACCTCGCGCTCGCCGAGCTGGATGCAGCGGAAGACCGGCTGCGGATCCCGCTCGCCGTAGTAGCCAGTCGCGCCGAGAATCTCGAACGCGGGCGGCACCGCGAGGGTGACGCTCCAGTTCACCAGCTTTCGCTTGGGCAGGCCATCCGCGATGAAAGTGAGGTGCTGCGCGCTGTCTCGGGCGATGAAGAGTGCCGGGGAAGGCGTGGGCCAGGTGCGCGTCTTCTCCCACAGGAGCGTGTGTCGGAGGACCACCGGCTTCCCGGGCTCGCCCAGCACGGCGCCGAGCTTCGCGTGATCGCCTGCTTTCGGGGCGATGGCCCAGGCGCTGTCGTCGGTCGTGGCCAGGGTGGCGTCGCGGGTGCTGACCGGAGCCATCCGCCACCGGGCGCCTTCGCCATTCCAGCCGGGCGCCTCCAGGCGCACGGCCGCCGTGCCCTTCTCCAGGCGCAGCGCGAAGACGTTCGGGCCCTTCTTCAACGGTATCTGGATCGGTTTAGTGCCGGCCGCTTCCGGGCCCTGCGCGATCACTTCATCGTTGACCAGCACCTCGTACGGGCCATCGCAGGCGAGGGTGAGCGTCGCCAGCGTGGAACGCACGGCGCGCTTCAGGGACGGCGTCAGGTAGAGCGGTTGGAGTGTCGCGGCATCCAGTACCCCGAGCGCGATCTCTAGTTCCGCATCCTCCTT
>DUUU01000318.1 GCA_012841485.1 Armatimonadota bacterium | reverse complement strand
GGGCCACCACGCGGCGCGCCGCGGATCTGGCGCGCGCCGCCGGGGCGCTCCTCTCGTACGACCCGAACCTGCGCCTGGGCCTGTGGCCATCCGCGGAGGATGCCAGGCGTGGGATGCGCGAGGGGATGACCCATGCCCAGGTGGTGAAGGTGTCCGAAGAGGAGCTGGAGTTCATCACGGGGATCGCGGAGACCGAGCGCGCCGCCCGGGAGCTCCTGAGCGATGGCGCGGAGCTCGTTGCCGTCACGGCGGGTGCGCGCGGATGCCGCTTCTTCACGGCGAACGCGCAGGGCGAGCTGCCCGGCTTCCCCGTGGCAGCCATCGATACCACCGGCGCCGGCGATGGTTTCGTCGCCGGAATGCTGACCGGGCTGCTTCCTGCGTGGCGACAGGGCCGGCGCCCGGGAGAGATGAGCGCCGCCGAGCTGGAGCCCCTTTTCCGCTACGCCAACGCCGTCGGTGCCTTGACAACAACGCGCCACGGCGCCATCCCCGCCCTGCCCACGCTCCGCCAGGTGGATGGCTTCCTGGCCAGGGAAGGCTGAGCCCGCCCTGGCCCAGGAGACCCCCACCCATTTGCCCTGCTTCGCTCAGGCGCGCGCCATCGAGGCGCTCGTTCAGTCGCCCGATCCGCTCATTCCGCCGGAACGAGCGCCTGGAACTGGCAGAGTGCCAGGTCGTTGAACCGCTCTGGATACTCCTCGTGGGGCTGGTTGCCACACTCCTCGAAGACTTGCAGCGAGGCGCGCGGGTTCGCGGCCAGGTACGCGGCCGCATTCTCCACCGGCGAATAGGCCGCCCTATCCCCCCACACCAGGAGCACGGGCATCTGCAGCGAGCGAAACTCTCCCCGGATGTTGCGCCTCAGGTTGCCGCTAAGAAACGACGAGGTCGCCCACTTGGCGCCCGGCTGATGGCTGGAGCGATGATAGTAGCGAATGGTCTCGTTATCCAGCCCATCGATCCGCTCGCGTACCTTTCGAAGCTCGGAACGGATGCGCGGGGTGGAGACGAGGGAGTTGTAGAGCGCCGTCCCAAGCAGCGGGGTGCGGAGGATGCTGGCGTAGGCCCGACCCGCAACTCCCCCGGGCTGCCCATCGCGCGCCTCGATCTCCTGCGGGCAGATGAGGATCAGCCCGCGATAGGCATCGGGAGTGGCGGCGGCATCGGCCACCAGAAAGCTGGCGCTCACGGAGCTGGCAATCGCGAAAGCGGGATCCGCGACCACATCGCGCACGAAATCGTGGATCAGATCCGTGTAAAGATCATCGGTATAATCGATGGTCGGGCGGTCGGATCGGCCGAAGCCGAGCAGATCGAAGGCATAGACCCGGAAGCTATCGGCCAGAGCCCCGAAGTTGTGGCGCCATTCGAAGTTGCTGGCGCCGGCGTACACCCCGTGGATGAGCAGCAACGGCTGGCCTTCCCCCGCCACCTGGTAGCTGACGCGCCCGTAACGCCATTCATACGCATGGCGTTCGCCTTCCCTCAAGGCGTTGGGCAGCTTTCGAGCGGAAGACTGGACCAGCGCGTTGAGGCCGGCCACGCCCGCCAGGGTCAGTCCTGTTCCCGCCGCGATCTGAGTCGCACGTGACACTGTTCTCCTCCTCGAGCGACCGGGTCCGCGGAGGGCCGCGACGCGCTCCCCCGGGGAGTCTCCCCCGCGGTGGCCGAGGCTAACCCTGCTTTGCTGCGAGATCTGCCGCGCCGCACAATAGAAAGGGGGAGCGGGTGCCATGCACCCGCTCCCCCTCACGCAGTCCGCTGAACCTTCAGCGGCATTAGCCCTTGACGGCCTTGATACGCGACGCGCAGTAGGCCTCGAACTCATCGGTCGCCGCGTTGAACGCAGTCTTCGTCTCGACCACGGCCGGCTGATTGATGAACTCCTCGGGCGCC
>DUUU01000317.1 GCA_012841485.1 Armatimonadota bacterium | reverse complement strand
TTATGCACCTCCGAGGCGCAGTTCCCGCGGGTGAAGGCGACCTGCGCCGGGCGAAGCTGGCGCGACGCCTGGATAAAGGCATCGGCGATCCGCGGGGCCACCCACTCCGCGTATCCCTCCGTGGCCGGCGTGCCTAGCGAGCCCTTGATGGACGGCCCTGTGTGCGTGTGCGTGGCGCAGATCATCACGCGCTCCGGCGGCACCCCGGTTTCGCTCGCGATCCGCTCCTTCGCGGCTCGGACGACATCGCCGGGCACGGCGATCAGGTCGCAGATCACTACGCCGAGCATCGTGTCGCCATTGCTGACGACAAGCGCCTTGGCGCGGAGCGGGTCGTGAATCGCCGTCGCGATGCGGTCGTTGAAGTAGCCTATCAGATGGCAGCCGAGATTGGGGGTGATATCAACCGATGCTGAGCCAACCTGAAGCATGCGAGAGCTCCTTTCGCCCGTCGCCTCTCCTGGGGGCGGGCAACCGCCCTATTGTAGCCCCGGCGGGAAAGGAGAGTCAAGCAAGAATTCGAGGCCCGGCAAGGGAGGCGAACAGCCGGCCGGTTGAGGGACTTGCGACAGCCATGCATCCACGCCATGGCATCCCCCTGGGGAGCGGGCCCGGCGCGGGGACGCGCCTTCTCTCGGATTCTCAAAATGGCTGCTTGAGGTGTTGACAGATGCGTGGGGATGCGCTATAATAGGCGTGTCGTTGGGCGGGGCTGTAGCGCAGTTGGGAGCGCGTCTCAATGGCATTGAGAAGGTCAGGGGTTCGAATCCCCTCAGCTCCACCACAGGCGAGTCGGCAGAAGCAGGCTCGCCTTTTTCATTTTCTGGAGAGAGATGAACCCGCACGCCGATAGCACCGAGGAGTTTGTCGTTGTGATGGAGCCCCGCGACTCCGTCGCGGCGTCACTGGCCAAGGGGATCCTGGAGAATGAGGGAATCCCTGTGCTGGTGGAGTCGTTCCAAATTCCCTGGTACAACGGGATCATGACGTCCGCTGCCGGCGCCTGGGGCCGGATCCTGGTGCCCGCGCGCCTCGCATCGAGCGCCAAGGCGGTCCTCTCGGCCTACTTCACCGAGCAAGAGGATGAGGCCGCGCCTACCACCGATCCAGAGTGAGCGCCTAACGCCAGTCGAGCGTGTCGAGGCTCAGGCCCGCGAGGTGGATCAGAGGGGCGGTCTTGCCGAGGGGATCCTGGAGAGCCGCGGCACGCAGGTAGGTCGTTGCCAGGTAGAACGGCACCGCGTCACTATCGATGCTGGCGCGCTCGCAGTAGCCATCCACCGCGATGCGCACGGCGCGTGAGTACCAGTTCTCCTCACGGTAGGCAAAGCGCCAGGCAACACCCGGGTCCACGCGTCCTCCACCCGCCAGCACTGCCCCGAGGGCATGGGCAAACCCCAGCAGATCCACGAGCGGCAGCCCCTCCAGGGCGAGGTGCTCCCATCCCGTGACGGCAATCCCATCCTCCTGGAGCAGGATATGGCACGGCCGGAGGCGATTGTGCGCCGCGCCCAGTCGCAAGCCCGCGCCCGCGATCCCGCCCGCCACCCTTTGCAGTAGGGGCCATCCCGAGGCCGCGCTAGCAGTGGGAATCAGCAGCGGCCGCACTCTCTCCACCGCGGCTTCCCCCTCGATCCATGGACCGGCGCTCGTCTGCTCGTGGAGTTCGGCCAGCCAGGCGGCGACCGTGTGAAGCGCGTGCTCCGCCACAGCGCGCGCCTGCCTCGGACTGGCGGCCACCACCTTCTGATGGAGAGGTACCCCGGGGAGGTATGCGTGGGCAGCCGCGTGGTGCTCGCGCACCTCGCTAGTTCCGAGTGGCTCCGGAAGCGACTCGCGCAGGCGCCCCACAACCTGGCTGCGCAATTTGGTCAGCCCCACCTCCTCTTCACCAACCGTTGGTGCCTCGCTCCGCCACCGGCCGGCGCGCAGGATGCAGGCCGGATTCCCCCAGCCCGTAGGCACCACCAGCAGCGCGGCATGCTCCCCCTCGCCCGCATGCGCGCGAGAGAGCACGAAATTGAGCTCGCGCGCCCGCAAGGCCACGCGTGCCCGCTCCACCGGATCGCCCCGGCGCCAGTCCCGCGAGCGCGGGCGTGCGACGATACGTCGAATCATCTCCTCAGCCATCGTAGCACGCATGCACGCGGGAGCACGCGCAATCACCCAGAATCCAGGGCAGGTCCACCGAGCCGCGCGCCATTGGGAAAGCGCAGTCGCCGCATAGAGGAGTGTTCGCCGCGAGGCTCTGCCCGGCCGGAGGCACCGGCTGATCAGACGTCCCGCCACTCTGCCCTGCGCCTCCCCGGTCACGGGGAAAAGGATCTCCGGTTGATGAGGATCCGGCACGGCCGCCAGGATTTGCGGGTTTGGAAAACCAGCCGCCTCGAGCGCCCGATGCAGACGGCGCGCGCCATATTCCCCCCACCAGGGCCACCGGGCGCCACGCGCTCGCGTGCCCGATTGCCGTGGCATAGCGCCTTCGGGCGGATTGCCGACCGCTATCGCCAGGCAGCCCTGCGGGGCAACAAGCTCCGCTAGCCGCTCCACCGCCTGCGCCGGCCTCACGCCAGCGAGCGCACGGCGCGGGTCACGCACCACCACCAGATCGAAGCGCCGGCGGGCGCTGATGAGCGCATCCAGATTCCCGCGGCACGCTTGGAGGTGACTCAACCCCGCATCCGAAGCCCGTCGCCGGGTCGCCTCGACGTTGGCGGGTTCGGCGTCTACGGCCACAACCTGGTCGCAGTAATGGGCCAGTTCGAGGGAGAGCGCGCCATCGCCGCACCCGAGATCCAGGGCAACTGCTCCAGCGCTAAGCGGCAGCAGAAGGAGCCAATCACCGCTTGCAGCGGCCGGCGCGTCTCCGGGCGCATCTCGCTGGCCGAGGTCGGCCTCAGCGTTCCAGCAGGGCACGGGAGAGTGGTTCTCCCGCCGGTGTGAATCCGACATGCTCCTCTCCCTCCCTTACGCCCCTGGGCTGCAGGATGCATGCCACCCTGCTCTCTCGTTCACGGAGCGAGGAGACGGACACGGAGGGTGAGGGTGTGGCGCGGCGGTATGCGGGAGGGGCGTGAGTCTATCCCCGCGCGACACATGAGGGGCCCGCGCTGTCTGGCGATGCTCGATGAAGCCGGCGGATGGGGAGCGCGCGCGCACCATCCGCCGGGGCACAGGCGCCGCGCTGAGCGATTAGCACTCGCCTTGTCAGAGTGCCAACGGTTGTGCTATACTACGGGTTAGATATTCTCCAATCAGAGGGGTGGTGTGTCGTGCCAACCTACGACTACTATTGCAAAGCGTGTGATGCCCATTTCGAAGTGATGCAGCGCATCACTGAGCCGCCGCTGACCCAGTGCCAGCAGTGTGGCGGTCCCATTCAGCGCCTGATCTCTCCGGTCGGTATCATCTTCAAGGGCTCCGGATTCCACGTCAACGATTACCGGAAGCCTGAACCGGCGAAAACCTCCGAGAGCAAGGCGGATTCCCCGGCCCCAACGGCATCCACGTCGTCGTAGATGCGTGCCTGATGGCGCGCGCCTTAGCAGAAGGGGGGTGGGCAGATGCCCACCCCCCTTCTGCTATTTCCGCCGGCCGTCACTCGACGAGCATCGCCGGGCGCACGGCACGCACCGTAGCGCCCTCGCCCGTCGTCGCGGTGATCTCCACGAGAACCAGGCCCTTCACCGGAACGCCCCGGAAGTCGCGGCCATCCCAGTAGGCCTCGTTGCGGCCTTGACTCACCGCTCGCCCGGTCACCACATGCGCGAGCGTCTGGCCTGCGGGCGACTTGATGGTGATGGAGGTCGTCGCATCGGTGCTGACCACGTAGCCGATGCTCCTGCCCGTCCCGCGCACCGGGGTGAGCGTGATCCCGGAGATGGAGACAAGCGCGCCCGTGGCCTTCTGCGCCTCGATCCGGAAGCGATACGGCGCGCTGCCGGCCCGGAAGCTCACGCAGGCCGTGGTCCGCATCTGCCAGCGCCGCCCGGTCTGCTCATCCACCAGGACTAGCCGCGTGTCTCGCGGCACCGCCCCGAGGCCAGGCCAGGCCACGGTAATCTCCTCGCCCTCCGGCACGCCGGCGCTATCTACCTCAAAGCTCCAGCTCGCCGGCGTGCCCTCTTCGAGCACCGAGACCGCGGCGCGACCGCCACCTGGAGTGATCCAGCGCACCTCGGCGTGTCCGCTCGGCGGAGGCGGCGCATCGATGGTGTAGGCCGTGGGCCCCACCCCGAACGTGCACGCGCCCTGCGCGCGCCCGGCCACCCGAGCCTCGATCTGCGCACGCCAGCCTGCGGAAGCGGTGCGCTGCCGAGCTTCCATGGGCGGGCCGCCCCCTGATGGAGGCGAAAGCACGAGCCGCACTCCATCCACCAGCGTGCGGATCCAATAGCCCTGATACGGCGCGATGGTGGTCGCCTTCCCTTCCGGCGTCGCCGATACGAGATCATACGTCGAGCCGTTGTAGGTCCACAGGTAGCCGCGGACCAGGTTGGCCGTGGCCGGATCCCCGAGCGGTACCGGGGTCTCGGAGCCAGGGAGGAGCACCTTCACCTGCGAGAGAGTGATGCTCCCAGTGACGAAGGGGCTGCCGATGACCTGCCATCCCTTCGCGAGTGGCAGCGTGTAGGGCTGATCCTGCGCCGGCAGGATCGCGGGCTCGGCAATCCCATAGGGCGTGCCACCACGCCGCGGTTTCGCCCAGAAGCCGCGGCCCGGAGCCGCCGGGGGCACGCCATCGATGCCGGCGATCTGGTAGCGCTTCGCCGCGGAGTCATACCAGTAGAGCACCGCGTCCGGATCCCCGAGGACCGACTCGACCGCGCCGTCGCGGAAGGCGAACGGCATGGTGATCATCGCCAGGCCGGGCCCAGGCGCGAGTTGCGGCTGTGGATGCAGCTGCACCGATAGCTTCGGAAGCACCGTTCCACTCTGGTTCGCCAGATCGAGATCCGGAACCAGCACCGGGACCCACCCAGATCCGGCGGGCGGCAAGACCGCGAGATCAAAGACGCCCGTTACGTGGCTGACCACGCGGAAGGTCCCATCGGCATTGGCCGTGGCGGTCGCATGCACGACGCCGCTGGCGTCGCGCAGCTCCACCACCGTGCCTTCCGGCAGCGCCGAACCATCCGCGGTGGCAATCGTGCCCTCGGCGAGCGCCGCCGGAGTGAGGGGGATCTCGATGCTTCCCGTGGCGGCACCGGCCGTGGCCGTGATCGTGGCCGTGCCGGTGGCCTGGGCGGCGGTGTAGGTGACGGTCGCCTGACCGCCCGCGGTCGTGGCAGTAGCCTCGATCACACCGAGGCTCGCCGCGAACTGAACGGGGGTTCCATCCGGAACCGGCTGCCCCAGCACGTCGGTCACGGTCGCGGTCACCCGGGCAGTGCTCGTTCCATCCCCCAGGAGGGCTGCCGGCTCAGCGACCACCTGAACCGCCACCGGCACGCCAAGCTGCACGAGGGTGATCTCGACGGTCGTCGAGGCATCCCCCGAGGTCGCTGTCACCAGGGCCGTGCCCGGCTCCGTGCCCGCCGTGAAGGTCACCTTGACACTGCCCTCCGTGGTGGTGATCGCATTGGGAGCCACCGCGCCCAGAGTGGCGGCCACCGAGACGGGAACGCCATCCGGCACCGGGCGGCCCGCGCCATCGGTGAGCGTGAAGGTGATCCCCGTCGTGCTCGTGCCATCGCTTGGCAGAAGCACCGCCGTGGCCTGGCCCGCGATCTGAGCGGTCGGGTTCTTCAACGTCAGCTGGACGCTGTGCGTCGCCTGGCCCGCCGTAGCCGTGATCGTGGCCGTGCCGATCCGGGTGCCCGCGGTGTAGGTGGCCGTCGCCTTCCCTTCACTCGTCGTGACACTCGCCGGCACCGAACCGCTGTCGGTCTCCAAGGTAACCACCGTGCCATCCGGAGCAGGTTTGCCCTCCGCGTCCACCAGAGTGATCGCCAGAGTGGCGACGCTGACGCCATCCGCCGGAAGCTCCTTCGGATCGGCGGTGAGGGTGAGCACACCGCCCTCTCCTCCCGCGAGGAACTCCACCGTCACACTTGCGCTCTTGCCATTGGCGGTCCTCGCGGTGATGGTCGCGGTGCCAGGAGTCGTACTGCTCACCGTTGCCCCTGCCTGGCCAGCTACGGTGGTAGCCGTGCCGGGTAGCACCATGCCGAGGTCTGTCTCGAACGTCACCGCGACATCATCCATCGGCCGGCCCAGGAGATCCGTCACCGTGGCGGTGAGCGTGGCTGTCTCGGTGCCGTTCGCGACCACCCGCGTTGGCGTGGCCGTCAGGGCAATCGCCGCCGGCGAGGCATCCAGTACCTCTACCTCCACTGTGGCCTGGACATGGCCGGCCGTCGCGGTGACCGTTGACGTGCCCGCGTTCGGTGCCGTGAGCACTGTCGTGGCCTCGCCACCCGCGGTCAGCGCCTGGGCGGGCTGGACGGTTCCAAGGCTGGCAGTGAAGTCGACCGGCATTCCATCGCCCACCGGGCTGCCGTCAGGAGCCGTCACACGGGCGGTGATGGTCGCGCCTTCCTTCCCGTTCCCCAGGATCTGCGTGGGAGTCGCGGAGAGCGTGACGACCGGCATGGGGCCGCTGCCGGTGAAGATGGCGGAGACGCGCGCGCCCAGCGGGCCGCCGCTGGCATCATGCACGCCTGCCACCGTCACCTGATAGGGGATGCCGATCTGCGCCGCCGTGGTCAACACCACGCGGCTGGGCTCGCTGGTCTGAACAGCGGCAGAGATGGCGAGCGCCGGCGTGATCGTGTAGTTAGCGAGGTTCTCGACACTCGCCTTCTCCATCGGCCGGTCGAAGATGACCTCAACCATCGTCTCGCCGAGGCTGCGCGCCCCAACGACGCCCGCCGGAGCCGCCGTGCCGTTGAGAACCACGTTCCCCAGGGCAGCCCCCGAGGTGATCGCAACCGTCATCGGGCCGGGCTTGGTGCCGGCGCGCACCGTGACAGTGGCCTGGCCGCCGGTCGTGCGCGCGCTGGCCGGAACCGAAGCGTTGTAGCCGCGGAAGCTGACCAGCGTGCCGTCCGGAACCGGAGCGCCGCTCGCATCGGCGACGGATGCGGTCACGACCGCCTCCGAGAAGCCATCCGCTGGCAGTGTGGTCGGAGACGCCGACGCCTCGATCTTCGTTGCCATGGAGAGCGGGCTCGTGAGGAACTCGAGGCTGCGGCGCATCAGAAGCGCGCGCTGCTGCGCATCGGCAATCGCCTCCAGACCAAACGCGAGATAGACGGCCTTGTAGCGTCCGTTGTCCAGTCTCAACCCGCCACAGAGGGGCCCATCGCCCTTGGTCGAGAAGGCGCGTCCCGGCTTGCGCCGCGCGCGTGCCTGCGGGAAGAGAACCCGCGCGTTCCCCCGACGCAGGGCCGGGGCGCGCGTGTGCGCCGCCGCGTCTTCCTCATAGTGGAAGATCGGCTGTGCGGGCGGCAGCGCCACGATTCCATCCGGGCTGGACTGGTTGTTGGCGCCCTCACCGCCGCTCACACGGAAGCGCAGACCATCGGACAGAAGGTCGCCATCGCGCCCGGTGAGCGCGAAGGAGGCCTTCCCGGTCACCAGGCCCACGCCAAGATACTCGCGGAACACCGGGTCGAAGCGATACGGATCGTCGCCTTCGGCATCCCACGCGACATCCTGGCCGGAGACGAAGAGCCGCCCGCCGGCATCCAGGAACTGAGCGAAGATCTCCCCATCCAGGCCGGGGATTCCCTCGGGGACCTGGTAAGGCCAGGCCACGACCACGACGCTATCCGGCCCGGCGTAGGCGCTCAGCACCCCCGGATCGATCGGACCGCGGCAGATCGTGCGCCACACATCGAAGGTCACACCCGCAGCACTCAGCGCCTCCGCGTAGTAGCTCTCCACCGACGCGGCATCCCTCAACGGAGCCGCGTACAGCTCGCCACCCGTCACGTTGCCTTGCGCATCGATGCGCAGGTCAGCCAGGTCGGCAGCGACGTTCAGCAGCAGCACCGGGGCCCTCTTCTGGAAGGGAGCCGTCGTGAAGCCCGCGCCATTCACGTGGACGGTCCAGTTCCCCTGGGCATCCCTCGCGCGGAAGTCCACGACATAGTCGCCTGCAACCGCTGGCGCCACGAAGGTAGCAGCGTACAGGCCGTCACTCGCCGTGCCATCGTTGTGCGCGCCATCGTCAGCGAGCTCCACGATGCCCACGGAAGTGCCATTCGCGGCGTCGAACACCTCCGCCTCAACCCGATCCGCGCCCCTGGCGCTCAGCGCCAGGTGGAGGGTACCACCCGGGGCTACCTGCTGCGGGGTGACGCGGCCAAGCGACAGGTCGAGCTCGGCAAACGGTACCTGTAGCACGAGATGCACGCCGGTGACCGCCGATCCGTTGCGAACAAAGACAGCATTCGGCTTCCCGAACTTGCCCACCGGCTCGCCCGGATCGACCTGGTCATTCTGGTTCAGATCCATCACGGCGAAGACGTGATACTGCCCGTCCGGCACGCCCTCCAGCGTGAATGGACCCGGCTCGCTGATGTGGCACTGCGCGAACGGAGTCTCCTTCCCAATTGCGCTCTCATCGATCGCCGCCCATCCGCGGGTAGCGGCGGGCGCGCTTCGACGCGGGCCGGCGCTCGGGTCGCTATCCGGCCCCGCCTCGAAGAGAGCCACGAGGATTGGAGCCATCAGGGTGCCCTTGAAGCGGACCTCTCCAGAGATCGAGCCTGTCGCCGCAGGAAGCACGAACTCCCTGCGCAACGCCTCGCCCGGCGCCAGAACAAGCTCATCCTGGATGCGATTGAGCCGGTCGCCTCGACCCGGGTGAATCTCGATCTGGAACACTCCCGCCGGAAGGTAGTCGAAGAGGAAGCTGCCATCCGCCGCGGTGGTGCGCAAGTCATCCTGACCCAAGCCGCGCAATCGGACCGTCGCACCGAAGAGCGGGCCAAGCGGGCCACGCACCACGCCCCCAATGGAGCCGGTCGTCGCCAGGGAGATATCCTGGGTCACATTGGCGCCTTCCGCCACATCCACCCGGTGGCTACGCGTTCCGGCGCCTTCGCCGTAGGGCTCCTTTACCGAGAGGGTATACGTGCCCGGGGCCAGGCCCGCGAACCCGTAGCGCCCGCCTGCATCCGTGGCCGTACCCTCCGCGACATGCGGTCCATCGATCCTCACCACAACGCCAGCAAGCGGAGTGCCCGCCGGGCCACGCACCACGCCGGCGATCCTTGCCGCCGGCGGGGTCACCACGGTGACCGCCGCAGTGCCGCCAGGTCCCAGATCCACCTGTGCCTCGCCAGGTGCCAATCCATCCAGCGATGGTTTCTCGGTGACCAGGGTGAAGTGCCCCGCGGGCAGGCCGGAGAAAACGAACCGGCCATCGGCCCCGGTGTTCACCCGATCCCACGGGGTGTCGCTCCCCGGGAGGGACACCGCAGGCGTCACGGATCTGATCTCCCCGGGACCGCGTGGCGCAGGCGTTCCAGATCCGTAGAGCTGGATGGTGATGCCACCGATAGGCTCGCCAGTCTTGCTCTGCACTATGCCTTCGATGCGTCCGGCAGCCGCCAGCTGTACATCGCGAACGCTCGGCGTCGCGGCGGTGACAGTGATCCCGCGCACGATCTGGCCGACGACCGACAGCTTGACCGGAGGCGCGAAGTAGAGATCATACGCGCCCTCGGCGAGACCCTTGATCTCGTAGGCCCCTGCCTCATCCGTATAGACGCGCCCGGAGTCCACGCCACGGAAGTTCACGCAGACGTCTTCGAGGGGGTTGCCCCCACTGTCCGTGACATGGCCCGTGAGAACCGCACCAGCAGCCAACTGGAAGTTGACCACCGTCTCCTGACCATCCACGACCGTCGCCGGCTTCACCTGCCGGATGAGGTTCAACCCTTCCAGCGGCTCGGCGATCACCGTGTAGTCGACGCCCGGCGGGATGGCAGTAACGCGATAGTAGCCCGCGGCATCGCTTTGCGCCTCAAACGCGCGCGCTTCCCCGAGACCCGGGTGGACAATGCGGACGCGTGCCCGCACCCCATCGCCCGTCGGCCCCACCACGCGCCCGGCCACAACGCCCCCGCGCGCGAGGACGAAGTCGTGCTCCACCACCTGGCCGGCGGCCACGGTAACGCGCGCCTGCTGCGAGAGGAGCGACTGCGAGGAGTAGAGCTCCGGCTGGAGGATGAACGAGCCGGCGGGCACGCCGGTCAGAGTGTAGCGCCCGTCCGGGCCAATCTCCGCCATGAGCGTCAGCCCGCCCAGGACAGGCGCGCCGGTCGCATCGGGGCCCACGCCGATCAGGTGGACCTTCCCGGCAAGCGGGGCGCCCTCCTGATCGCGCACGAAGCCGGTGATCGTACCGCCCTCCCCCAAGCTGAAGTCGAGGCTTCGCGCCTCGCCCCGGGCGATCACGACGTTGTACTCCGACTTGGGAAGAAGCTCCGGCCGGCCCACGGGCGGCGCCACCGTCACATCGTAGCGCCCGGGCGCCAGGTTGAGCACGAGATACCGACCCGCCGAATCCGCCGTCACCAGCTTCCCGGTATCGCCGCGCTCCGAGGGGATCACCCGGATCTGCGCGCCCTCCACGCCAGCCCCCAAGGCATCCGTGATCGTGCCGCTCAGCATCGACGTCGGATCGAGCGTGAAGTCCGCAACCGCCGCCTGACCCGCGATCACCGCCACGCCGTCGCGACGCGCGGGAAGGAGGTTCGCGCCCTCGTGCGGCGTCACGGTCACGCTGTGCGATCCGGCGGGCACGCCGCCCATATGGTAGTTTCCGTCGCTGTCCGTCAGCGCATCCTGGATGCCGGCGACCATGACGGTCGCGCCGCTCACCGGCTCGCCTTGGGTGGTCGTCACGCGGCCCTTCACCTCGCCCGCGCGGCGGAGGACGAAGTCGCGCGTCGTTGTCTCGCCCGCAGTCACCGATACGCCAGTGATCCTCTGGCTCCCAAAGGTGCTATGCGCCGGCGGGGAGAGGGAGAGGTCGTACGTGCCGGTTGCCAGGCGCTCGAGTCGGTAGGCGCCCTCGAGATCAGAGACGCAGTAGCTGCCCGTGGTCTCCACGGTGACGCCTGGCACAGGCTCGCCCGCTTCATCGCGGATGACGCCGGCGATCGAGCCGCCCGCGAGAAGCGCGACGTTGTGCGTCACCTCCTGCTCCAGTGTGAGAGAGAGACGCGCGTGCGCCGGCGCCAGGTTCAGGTAGTTCGGGCCGCGGACCACCACCTCGTAGGTGCCGGGCGACACGCCCCCGAGGAGATACTTCCCCTCCGAGTCCGCCGCCGTCTCTTCAAGCGGCGCTCCCGACGTCTCACCGGGGCGATAGAGCGTGACTGTCGCTTCCGGCACTGGGAATCCGGTGGTCGATTCCGTCACCAAGCCGCTCAGCACGGCACCGCGATCGAGCACGACGTCGCGCGTGACCATCGCGCCCGGCGCAACCTGGACGCCGGTCACTTTCTGCTCGAGGAGGAGCGGATTCGCCTCCCCCGGATCGAAGACCAAGGTGTGCGTGCCCGCGGGCACGCCGGAGACGCGATAGACACCGTGACTATCCGACACCGCCACGAACTCTGGCCCCTCGGAGTAGGCATCCTTCGGCGCTGGCATCTCCGTCTCCGGCATGTAAACGAAGACCCCGCGCACACCGGCTCCTGATGCGTCCTCGATCCGCCCGGTGATCGTTCCTCCAGCCGGCAAAACGATGGAGGCTTCCGTCTCCTGGCCTGCCTGCACGCGAACGTTCTCGAGCTTGCCAGGTGTGAGCACCCCCGACGGGGGCTCCACCATCACCGTGGCAACGCACGATGGCAGGCCCAGGCGTTCATACCCACCCGCCAGGCCATACAGCTCGGTGAACCGCGCTTCCCCGCTCTCATCGGTCGTCGTGGATCGCCAGGCATCCTTGAACACCAGCGGCTCGTCCACCGTGAGTTCGAGACTCGCATCCGGCACCGGGTTGCCCGCTGCATCCGTCACCTTGACCACGAGCGTGCCACCGGTCGGAAGCACCAGATCCTGAGCGACCGTGCCTCCTTCCGTGACCAGGATCGACGGCATGAACGCCGGAGCAGGCCGGATCTCCCCAAGCCGGGTCGGAGCCGCCACCAGGTCATACCGGCCGGCGCGCAGGCCCTGGAAGGAATAGGCTCCCTCCGCATTGCCGAGCACACTCCAGGTCTCGTCCTTCCCGTTGCGCAGCTGAAGTCGCGGGTAGGGAACGGGCGAGCCGTCCGCGTCGCGCACGACCCCCTGGAGGATCGCGCCGCCCGGCAGTTCGACGTCACGGGTCACATTCTCCGCCGGGGCGATGCGCACGTCGGCAATCGCCACCGTCAGGAGGTTCAGCCCGGAGGGCGGCGAGACGCTGAGGAGGTAGGTGCCCGGGCGCAGGCCCGTCATCGAGTACTCGCCGCCCGCCCATGTGTCGATGGAGACACTGGTCCCATCGCCGTGCTGGAGCGTGACGTGCGCGCCAATGACGGGCGTGCCGCTCTTATCCGTCACGCGCCCGCTCAGGCTCGCACCGGCGGCCAGGCTCAGGTTCTTCTCCACGGCCTCGCCGGCGGTGATGCGCACCCCGGAAACGCTCCGCGGCAGCCACCCGCTCTCTCGGCTCGGATCCGCCACCACCTGATAGAGACCGGCCGGCAACCCGTCGATCCGGTAGTTGCCTTCGCTATCGGTGAGCGCCTCGCCGCTGCCCGCCGGTCCCGTGGCCCGGACGGGCACACCAGGCGCCGGCTGGCCCGCGGGGTCCGTCACCAGGCCGCGAACTGCTCCGGAAGCACCCAGCGACACCGTGCCGAGGGGAACCTCCTGCCCGCGCGGCACGCGGATGCCGGAGAGGGTGCGCGGCTTCAGTTGCCTCGCCTCCGCGTTCGGCGGCGGCACCACTTCGAGCTGATACAACCCAGCAGGTAGTTGGCCAATCCGTGCCTCTCCCTCGAGGTTCGTCACTGCCGAATCCTCAAAGAAGTACACCGGGATGTCTGAGGCGCGCAGCCGGACCGACGCCCCGGACACGGGAGTGCCCGAGGCGTCGGTCACCTTCAGCGTGACCACCGCCTCGGGGCCGAGGATCAGGTCGCGCGTGGCGGTCCCCGACACCAACACGCCGTTGACGACCTGGTACTCCAGGCTCCGGTCATCTGGGGGCTGCACCTGGATCGAGTAGGTGCCCTCCATCAAGCCGCGAAGCTCGTAGGTGCCGTCTGCCTCGCTCGTCGCAGACGCGATCCAGTTTCCGTTGGCCACGAGGCGCACCGTCGCCCCGGCCACCGGGTGGCCCTCGGAATCCGTCACCTTGCCCGACAGGCTCGCCGCGCCCGGCACCACGACCGGATACTCCGTCTCTTCCCCCGCCGTGACGAGGATGCCGGTAAACCGCAAGGACAACAGGTCGCGGTTCGCGGCATCGCGCACGCTGACGACCAGGGTGTAGCGCCCCGTGGCCAGCTGGCCAACGCGGAACCGCCCCCGGTCGTCGATGCTTGCTTCGCCGCGTGTCTGGCCGCGGGCATCCAGCACGATCACCGATCCATCGGTGATCGGCTCTTCGAAGGCGTTCATGACGAAGCCCGTCAGTACGCCCTCGACCGGGAGCTCGACGTCCCGCTCCATCCCGGTCGTGCCCTGCGAGATCGCCACGTACTCCTCATAGTAACCAGCGTCGATCTCGGGCTCGTAGGGAGGACAGACGGCGAGGAGGTAGGAGCCGGGTTTCACGCCCGCGAACCTGAAACGACCATCCCGATCGGTGATCCACTCGCTCTCGCCGCTCTCACCGGAGCCATCCACCGCCCGGAGCGCCACCCAGGCACCCGAGACCGGCCCCCCCTTGAACGTCACCACTCCCGAGAACACGCAACCGGATTGGAGCACCACCTCCACCTGGGTGGCTCCCCCAGGGTTGAGGTGGATGCCTGTCAGGGAACCAGGCAGCAGGTTCATCCCGTCGGGCGGTGACACTGTCACCTGCGCCGTGCTTCCAGAAAGGCCCTCAACACGGAAGAAACCGGCCTGATCAGTCTCCGAATAACCGTAGGTGTCCCCAGCAGAGACGTGCACCCAAGCTCCGGCAACCGGTTTGCCCTCGCCGTCGACGACATACCCTTCCAGCACGCGCCCCGCGGGCAGCGTGATGTCGTGTTGCGTCACGGTGTCGTCCTGGAGAACGACCGTCCGGTCATAAACCGGAAGCAGGTTCGTTCCAGACGGCGGCAAGACCGAGATTCGATAGGCGCCGGGCATCAGCCACCGGCGGGAAAAGGCGCCCTGACTGTCGGTTGTGAGAGTCTCGGAGCCCTCGCTCCCGCTCAGCTCAACCTCCGCGCCGCCGACGCCACGCCCGGCGGGATCGGTGACGACACCGCGGAGAGTCGCCCCCACAGTGAGCTGTACATCCTGCCGGACGACCTGCCCGCTGCTGACAGTGAGGCCCGTGATGCGCTTCGGCGCGGCAAGGGCGAGACCAGACTGCACCAACATGTCGTAGACGCCTGGGGGAAGCGACGCGATGCGATACGAGCCATCGGTGGCGGTGTAAACCGAGTAGGTTTGCCCACTCTCATTGGAGGCCGTGAGAGTGACGCGGCCCTCCTGGACCGGAATGCCAGCCGGATCCGTCACGACGCCTTCAACCGTACCGCCCCTCGGGAGGGCGAGGCTGACTTCAGCAGTCGCCCCTCCGGCCACCACGATCCCGCCCACCGCGCTCTCCAGCGCGTTGGCATCCGCCGGCGCTCGCACGGTCACGCTATATGTGCCGGGCGACAGATTCCCCAGCGTCGCGTTCCCCTGGGCGTCCGTGGTCGCGCTCGCCGCAGGGTAGCTTGTCGATATGCGATAGGCATCCACGCTCGCGTTCGCGAGAGGGGCGCCCTCCACAGTGACCGTGGCGTGAATCACCCCGGGCCCTGGCGCTTCATCCAGGGTGACATCCTGCCGAGTCTCGCCGGTGGGGGTGATCATCACCCCCTTGATCGCCTGCGTGAGGTAGGCACCCGGTGGGAGCACTTCCAGATCCACCGGGCCCGCGGGCAGCTGAGGGAACCAATAGTCACCGCTCGAGCCGGTCATGGTCTCTAGCATGTGGGTTTCGTAGTTACGAACGTAGCGCACGCGCACCACGGCGCCATCCGGAAAGCGCTGGCCATCCGGGCGGAATACTATGCCAGTGAGCGCCCCGATGGCGGGAAGCTGCAGGGTATGCGTAACGGTTGCGCCGGGCGTCACGCTGACATTGCTGACCACAGCGGCCATGCCTCCGGTTGCCTCGGAGTCACTCCCCAGCCCCCCGTGGAGCTTGGGGCCGCCGATGTGTCCGGCGACGAGCTCATAAACCCCTCTGGGCACCCCCGTGAAGCGGAATCCCCCATCCCATTCGCTCCAGGCCTCCCGGTAGAACTCCGGCTCCAGGCCCCTCAGGATGACCGTCGCGCCATACACCGGGTCGCCCATCGCGTCGAGTACCGCCCCGGTGACGACACCGGAGGGCGCCAGCACCAGCTCGACGGTCTTCGCCTCGTCCGGGCCCAGGTAGACGTTCCTGGCGTTGGGAAGCAGGGGGAGATCATCCGGCGGCTCGACACTCACCCGATAGGATCCAGGCCGCAACTCGAAAAAGTCGTACATCCCATCGCTGTTCGTGAATGCGACCTCGTAGCTATTGCCGGTAAGGACCACCTTCGCGCCGGCGACCGCGTCGCCGATGGCGTCCGTAACCTGGCCCATGATCGCGCCCGCCCACTTCAGGGGCGCGTCCACGGTCACCGTCTCTCCCGCCTTCACCGCGATGCCATCCAGAGAGAGCGGCGCGAGGCCGTGCTCACTGGGCGGATTCACCCCGACCCGGACCACTCCGCTCTCCAGTCGCGCGACCGTCGCGATCCCCTCCGGCCCGGTCTGCGCGTAGTGGCCGCCAGGAGAGACTGAGACGGACGCGCCTCTGACGGGCTCCCCATCGATGGTGACATTGACTTTGAGGGTAGCGCCCACCTTCAAGGAGATATCGCAGTGTGTCTCCTGGCCGGGATCCGTGCGTACCTCACAGCGCCGGGTGCTGAGGAACTCGCTGTCTGCCGGCGGGTCGATGCGCATCTCCCAGGTACCCTGCGGCATACCCGCCACCCGGTAAAAGCCTTCGTCATCGGTGTAGTCAACCCGCGTGCCGGACGATGTGTAGACTACCACCGCCGCGCCGCTGACCGCGGTGCCCGTGGGATCCGTGACGAAGCCCTTGACAGCGCCGCCCTCCTCCAGGATGAAGTCGGCCGTGGCTTCCTCGCCATCCCGCACGATCACACCGTTCCGCTGCACCGGCAAGAGCGTACTCTCGCCGTGAGGCATCACCGTCACCTGATAGGTGCCACTTATCAGGCCCTCAAGACGGTAGCTCCCGTCCGAATCGGTGTGTGCCTCGGCATAAGAGCCGCCGGTGATGAGCTGCGCCATCACCTTCGCGGATTCGACCGCGTTCTCGCCCGAATCGCGCACCGTGCCCTTGAGCACGCCGGACTGGGACAGGACGAACTCCAGGTCATACGTCTGATTGACCGCGAACTCCACGAAGCGCGTTTGCATCCGGAGATGCGGCATCTCTGCGGGCGGCTGGACTTGAACCTCATATCCCCCGCTCTCCACCCTGCTGAAGGTGCAAGTCCCCTCGGTATCCGTATAGCTCGTCGCGGCGCTCAACGCACCGTACAGCGAGACCCGCGCATTCGGTACGGGATTGTCGGAGGCATCCTTCACCGCGCATCGGACCACTGCCCCTCGGGCGAGTGTCACATCTTTCGTAACCGCCTGCCCCGCCACCGTCGCCACCAGGAATTTCTGCTCGACATAGCCCGAATCCCATTTGGGCGTGACGATGAGGAGCACGTTGCCGCCCGGTATGCGGGTGAGAGTGTATCGCCCTTGGGCATCGGTCGTGTTCTCGCAGATGAGCGTTCCGTTCAAGTGACAAGCCCTAACCGCAACCCCCTCGACGGGCGCCAAATCGGGATCTCGCACAACGCCCTCGAGCACTCCACCCGCGGGAAGCGCGAAATCACGCGTCACCTCGTCGCCCACGGCGACGCTCACATTGACCTTCACCACGAGCAGGTTCTGCCCAACCGGCGGATAGGCCAAAAGCTCGTAACTGCCCTCTTGCCCAAAGAGCGTATAGTTCCCTCCCGCGTCCGTATAGGTATAGGTCGACCCAGTGCTGATCATGATCCCGCTCACCGGATCTCCGGTGGCGGCGTTCGTCACCTGCCCGACAAACTTCACGCCATTCACAGGACCGGCGAAGGGCACGTCGCCCGTGTCCTTGAGAAGCACCGGCGTGGCGACGTAACCATCGCTCGCCTCGAAGTAGAACGAATGGAACCCGGGCGCCGATGCGGTCTTACCGGTGAAGAGAGAGCCGGTCTCATAGGACTGGGCATCCGCCCGCGTGAGCAAGAGCTCCTGGCTTCCATCGATGATCGCACGCACGAAGTCAGGGGCATGGCCATCTGCATCAGTGTAGGTAACCCGGTACTCGAAGAGGGTGTCGCTGGGGCCGCTTGCCGGCGTGACGCTCCCCCCGGAGAGGGTCGGCGGGGTGTTGACAAGGGGTCCATCCAACGGGCCAAGGGTAACCACCGGCCCCCCATCGGAGGCGGTGAAGCGGTGCTTGTAGGATCCGGCGGGAAGAGAGACCGTCGTGCTGAAGACGACTCCCGTACTATAGACGGGACTGGAATCATTGGTAGACAGGGTGAAGGGTGATCCCGGGATGGGCGTTCCGGTCGTAGTCTCGATGTAGAGCTGCACACCCGGCGTGGCGGGGGGAAGGTCGTCGGGGTGGAGGTACTTCACCGAAAAGGCATACTCTCCCGGCACGCCGGTGGCAGGGGTCACCACGGCCTCCACCAGGCTCACCGTCGCCTGTGCCCGCAGCGCGGTCCAGGTCGCGGCGATGCCGAGGAGTAGCATGAGAGCGACCGTTCTCTTCTTCATCTCGATTCCCCCATCCCGCCGGGCGCACGCCCGGTCCCGACGGCCTTCCTGGCCCCAGAGGCATCTCCACCCTCGCCCGCGCGGCCAGTCCGATCTGCTCCTGGCGCCGGGAGCTTGCACAGTTCGCCGGCAGCCAGCCCCAGACGCCTCTCAATCTCGCGCCAGCTCACTCCCTGGCCTCGCAGTTGGAGCACCTGCGAGAATTCTCGTCCAGAACGCGCGGCCGCGTTCGCGGTAACCAGCAACTCCATCGCGGGCAGCCCGCGCCCCAGCGCGGCATCGACATCCCGCGAGCGAACACCGTAATACCCCGTCAAGAGCGCGCGAGCATATGCGGTGGACTCTGCCGTCTCCACGCCGCCCACGCTCCTCTTCCCGGTCCTTCGCGGTGAAACCGCGGGGCCATCCTCGGCCATCAGGCGCCGCCCCACGAAGCGCCCGGCCGCCTGCTGCCAGCTCTGGCCCTGACTACGGGCATGGAGCGTCTCGGAGACCGCGACGACATCCCCACCGACGAGCGCCGCGGCGACCACGATATCGGCCATGGCAAAACCATCGCGGCGCAGCCGGGCGACCGCAAGCTCGGAGATCTGGAAATCGCGCGATAGGAGCCCGCGGAAGAGCGCCTCATCAGCCGGCGCTTCGGGCGGCCGAACCGGCTCCGGCAGCATCGACGGCTCCAGGCCGAAGCGCCGGCTGATGGCATCCCAACCCTGCCCGGCCTTCCGGCACTCCAGGATCTCGGCGAGAGGACGGCCCACCCTCACCGCGAGGTTCGCGGCCAGCGCGATCTCCGCGGGAGAGAGCCCATCGCGCACCGCCTGAGCGAGCGCCATCTCGGGCACGCCATACCGTTCCCCCACCAGGCGCAGGATCAAGGCATCCTGCGGATCGCTCCCGCGCCCGGCGCGCTTCGCGGCGCCCCGCGTGTCGGCGCCCACGGGCGTGCACCACTCCGAACCAGCGCCCCCGCCTTGCCTCCCAGTCACGCCTAGCATGTAGGCGGCACAGGCCAGGGCAGCCACTCCAACGATGACAGCGTAGTGCGCACGACGCATGAGCGCCCTCTCTCACCTCCAAGATGCCAGATCTCCCGGCTATCAGAACTTCTGGCTGAGGCTCCCCGTCAACTGCCCCTCGCTATAGGAGCGCGCGCCGTTCTCCTGGTCGTTGTTCGAGAAGCGATAGGAGACTCGCGCCAGGCGGCCGCCCTCGCGATCCAGCGCCCGGGTCAGGTCCACATTCAGAATCCGCCGGTCGTAACCGCCCAGATCGGTGCGGCTGTTGTCGAGAAGCTCGTAGCCCAGCTCCACGGCCAGCCAGTCCTCATCACCCAGGTCCACGCCGATGCGGCGCGAAGTCACCCGGCTGGAGACCGGGCCGGCGGTGCCTCCGGTATAATCCTCGCGGCCGGTGCGGTAGCCAATGATCGGCGAGATGGGGATGTTCAGGAAGCCGCCCCGCGGACGCCACCGCAGGCTGAGGTCGGTTGCATGGCCGCGCCGGCTGACCCCGGTCGTGTTGTAATCGAGGTCGCGGATGTTGTCGCGACCCAGGGTGAGGAAGAAATCCCCCATGCGCTGGATCATCGAGACCGAGAGCGTCCGCGCCTTCTTGTTGACGGTGTGCTGCTCATCATCGCTATCGCGGTCCGTCTCTCGCAGCAGGATATCGAACGTCAGGTTTCTCAGGAAGCCATCGCTCAGTATTGGGTAGAAGGGGCTGATACTGAGGCCGAAGCGCGGCATGTCCAGTTCGGTGGTGAACGCCTTGTTGCCGGAGAGGTTGTCGCGCGTGTGCAGGAGGTTCACGTTGGCGCTCAACCATTCATTCGGCCGGTAGCGCAGCCAGAAGTTGGTCCGCTCCTGGTCGGCCGCCGCCGAGCCGCTCACCGTGGTGAACCCGGTGCCCACGCGCTCGCGGTCGAGGATGAGGCGCACGGGCCCCACACGATACGCCGCGCGCAGCAGCACGGCATCGCCATTGTACTCCCGCTTGTTGTCGGTCGCTCGCGAACGGGCCAGCTCCGCCATCAGGCTCAGGCCATTCTTCAAGCGCATCGAGGCATCCACACTCGCCACCGTGCTATGCAGATAGTCTCCCTTCTGGCGCTTGCCGCGATAGGACTTGACCAGGTTGATGCCCACCACCATATCCTCGATGTAGGGCCCCAGGTCGCGCAGCTCCTCCGTAGAGAGCCGGATCCCGGTGATGAAGCCATCCAGGCGGAAGGCCGCGCCCGACTGCCAGCGCGGTCCGATTGCGGTGGAGAGGCGCGCCGTACCGACCGGGCCCAGGGAGAAGTTGCGCCAGGCGGACAGCCCCAGGATCGTCCGGTTGAGCGTGTAGGGGGTGAACTCGCTTGAGATATCCCCCAGGCTGATCTCAAACTGGTTAGGCATGAAGTAGCGCACGCCAAACCGGTCCACGATAGCGGTCTTGCTATCCAACTGCCGATCCGTGCTCAGGCGTGGGGCGATATAGGCTTCGACCGAAGCGCCATTGCTCAGGTTGCGGAACGTCTCCGCGCGGAACTCCGCCACGCTCTCCACGCCACCGGGGATGAAGCGTTGATGGCCAGACGCGGTGCGGTTGTACACTTTGGCGTCGAAGGTGACCGCCGCGCGGCTGGGCCAGCGTCGGCCGCGGGAAAGCGCCGCGCCATCCGGGTTATAGACCCAGTCGAAGTAGAGCTGCTCGGGCGTGGTCCCGGTGCGCACCCGGATCTTGGCATAGCCGCCCCCTGCGAGCTGAACGACCAGCACCTGCCCAGGCACCAGTGCATCAATCATGATCAGATCCAGGGTGTAGCTGGTGGCAGGCGCCTGCATGACACCAGCAAAATCGGTAACCCCCAGGTCGGCCGCGAGGCCATCCAGGTCGAGCCGCCCGCCCGACACATAGAGGTCGCTGGGGCCGGCCGTGATGGCACCGGTGGCAAAGGTGAATCCCTCCCCATCGCCGAGGCGCTCCCCTCTCCCTGCCGGCAGTGGCGCGCCCGGGGCCGGTTCGTAGATGATCTGATCCCCACCCGTATGGATCGTCTGCCCGGTATCCGTCACGCCGGAGATGATGGGCGGTCCCCCATCCTCGCCCGGGTGAATCGTCGCCGTGACCAGCCAGACACTGTTGCCGTAGGCATCCGTGACAACGACATCCTCCAGCTGGACGGTGCCATCGGACAGGTTGAGCGTCCCGGCTTGCACCTGGGATCCGCCGACGTTGAGTCGGACCCCGGTCGCGTTCATCGTGTGCGAGTTTTCGATGGAGACGCTATCCGCCGTCACCTGCGCTCCATTCACGACGAATGTCGCGTTGGTGGCGGAGATCGTGCTCGTGTTCCCTACCTGTATCGTGCTCCCCTGGCTCGCGCTCGTCTGAACCATGACGCCGTTGATCGGGATCTGCGCCGTCACGTTCGTCAACTCCACGCCGGTGCTGCCCAGCGCCGCATCCGCCTGGGTCACGATCACGTCCGGCGCGTCGCCTGCCGGTGGGGTGAGTACCGTGGGCGTCGCGATCCGCATCTCATCATCGGCGCCTGGTTCCGGCTTGAAGCGCCCGAAGGGGAGGTCGCCCTCCCAGCGTATGATGCGCATATCGGCAGCGATCACGAAGAGCGTCTCGCCGCCCTGCTGGAAGCGGGCACCACTGGTGAGGATGGCATCGATCACCCAGCGTTTGTACAGGGAGACGTGGTCATTGTCCGTATAGAAGCGGCGCGAAGTGGCCGGCTGGAGAACGAAATGGGTATTCGCCAATTGCTCGAAGTCGGCGTCGCAGGCAAGTATCACATCCATGCGGTTTCGCGCCAGGCCCGGCACGTCGTTCGTGATAAAGTTGTCATGGATGAGTGCTTCTACCTTCGCGGATTGCTCCTCGCTATACGCCTTGAACAAGTCATCAACCACCCGCTCGGCATCGATCATGCGCTGCTCTTCGGGCGAGCCGGATCCGACCGAGGCGCCTTCCAGCACCACGGTCGATTCGGACTGGCTGAGCGACGCCTCCAGGTTCAGGATCTGGTTGAGGGCATGCGTGTTGTCGCTCATGGGCGTCGGCGGTGGGGGCGCCTCGCCCTTCGCAACGAGGGTCTCATAGCCGGGATGGAGCAGGATCTGCTCGCCGGCCGCATCCACATAGACCAGGCCTTGATCGCACCACATCAGGGAAGCGGTCGGGCTCACATCGGCGCCGGCCGACGACCCGCGCACGGCCAGGGTCGCGCTGGGCGTGACCACGCGCACCTCGCTCCCCTTGCTCTGCCGCGTATTCACGAAGATGCGCCCGGAGGTCGCCTGAAACACGCTGCGCCCCGCCGCGTCGCGCGGAGTCTCCACCGTGAACTCCGCCGGCCCGGCCAGCTTGATCGTGGTACCGTCCGCCATGCGGATCGTGAGCTTGCCCCGGCGCAGGATGATCTGATCTCCCGTGTTGAGCCTCATTCCGCTCTTGAGGGCCCTCTGGCCTGGGTTCACATAGCCGGTGCCCGTGAGCGTTCCCAGGGTAGCGGCGGGTGGACGCGCGGGCGCGGCAAGAGTGGGCCGCGATGGGAGCAGTGGCAGGACCAACAGGCCGAGCCACACCGGCCATACGCGAAGTGGTGAGATCGCCATCGTCCATCGCCCTCCGAGAATAGAGTTCCTATCGCACCCCTGGGCACGCCCCGAGTGGATCCCACGGCAGCCGCCCCCACGCCCTCGCGTGGGTTTCCTCGGCACCTCGGGGGGGCGCTCCATTGGCGGCGTTCGCAGAAAATGACCCTACACGAACAAGATTTGCTGGTCATGAAGCTTGGAGCACACTGGTAGTTGGTGGTCGCTACAATCCCAGGCGCCGGTGCAAGCCGATGTCCCGCACACGGCTGTTTTTCTGCAGACGCGGGCGTTCTCCTCCTGCCTGGCTGGCGCGGGGCTGCCCTGCCCCAACCCACCCGACCGGGGTTCCTTTGTGCTCAGCCAATCGTGGCAGGCTCTTCCGTCTCCGACCGCTCGGCGCCGGGCTTTGCCCAACCGAGCAGTTCGTAGACCTGAATCGCCTCCGCCTTTCCCTTCACGTGCGCGGGTGGCAGGCGGCGCACCTCGAAGAGGCCCAGATCGCGGATCGCGTCGTAGGTGCTCTGGCTGATCAGCACCTTGGTGCCCAACTCCTTGTTGAGGCTCTCCAGGCGTGACGCCGTGTTGATCGTGTCGCCGATGCAGGTGAACTCCATCCGCTCGTGGTGGCCGATGTTGCCGACAACGGCGTCACCGGTGTTGATCCCGATACCGATATCGATTCCCGTCCGACCCTCCGCCGCCCACATCTCCTGGAGGGCCGTCAGTTCCTCGCGCATGCGAACCGCGGTGCGACACGCCCGCTCCGCATCGTTCCCGAAACTCTTTGGCACGCCAAAGGTAGCCATGATCGCGTCGCCGACGTACTTGTCCAGCGTGCCGCGGTTCTCGAAGACGCACTCCACCATCCTATCGAAGTACTGGTTCAGCATGGCGACCACCTCCTCGGGAGACAATCGCTCGCTGATGCTGGTGAAGCCGCGAATATCGGAGAAGAGGCAGGTCACCGGCAGCTTGCGACTGGTGCCGAGCTGCGCCGCGCCCTCATCCTCCATCAGTTCCCGCGCCACGTCGCGCGAGACGTACTTGCTGAAGAGCGAACTAATACGCCGACGCTCTCGCCCCTCCACAAGGTAGCCATAGATGATACCGCCGATAGTAGCCAGCGCCGCGCCCAGCAGGGGAACGACCACCGGAATCCAGATCCCGGCACTCGAGAAGAGGCTGGCAGCCACCATGGAGTAGGCGGTGATCAGCGCCACCAGACTGATGGCAGCCCACTGGGGCCGACGCGACACGCTCGCTGCGCTCAAGCCAGCAGCGAACACCGCAGCGAAGAGGAGTCCAAAACCAGCGGGCAGCCGCCGGATCGGCTGGTTTCGGATCAGCATGCTCGCGATGTTCGCATGGACGGTGACCCCGGGGAAGGTGTTCTCGTAGGGGATATCCACCACGTCCTGCTCCAGGGGATCCGTCACCCCAACGAAGACTACCTTATCCCGGATATGCTCGGCCGGCACTCCGATGGACTCCCCGGGCGGGGGCAAGAACTGATAATAGGAGAAGGTTCGCACATCCTTCTGCTTGCCCACGTAGTTGATCAGGAAGCGCCCCGATGAATCGAGCGGGATCCGCGTCTCGCCCACGTGCAAGGTGTTTCCGGTGACAAGCCTCTCGGCGTCTACGCCCAGGAAGCTCGCCGCGGCATGGACCGAGAGGAGCGGGATCTGCACGCCGGCCACTTCATGACCGGCGCTTGCGAACCGCACCTTGCTGTCTTCCTCCTTCGTGAAGTTCACCGTGCCGAGGGCGCACACTTCGCGAAGCTCCTCGAAGGGCATCACGAGCGTCGTCCGCCGGTGCCCCCCGATGGAGTCCTCGCTGGCGTCCACCTGGGCGGCCATAATCACATTCCCGGCGTTGCGGCAGGCATCGACCAGCTCGCGATCATCCTGGTCGCCACGTCCAACATCCATGACGATATCGAAGGCGACCACCTTCGCGCCCATCTCCGCCAGCCGGTTCACCAGCTCCGCATGGTAGGAGCGGGGGAAAGGCCACTGACCCAGGTTCTGCACCGAGAGCGGATCAATGGCGACGACGACCACATCCTCGGGCGTGGGGAGTGGACCGCGCGCCCCGAACAGGAGCGTGTCGCACACGGTGTACTCCAGCTTCGTCAAGGCCACGGCCGTCGCGTGCAGCCGCCCTGCCGACCACATCAGTGCCAAGACGGCTACCGTGATCGCCAGGGCTGCAACCGCATTCCTGATCCGGCGCTTGTCCATAAGGTAGAACCTTCCCATCGCGAGGCGCCATCGATTTCACCGGCAGTCGCCCGGGTACAGGGTCCCTGCAGGCCTCACATGAAGGGCATGATCGCCGGCAAAGAAAGCGTGTTAGGTGAGAGCCGGGAACGCACGCTCCCGGGCGTACCACCAGCCGGGGAGCAGATGACGCTCGCCACCCCTTATTATCGGAATCCGCACTTCGGATCTTGAGGGATACTGGGTTGGATGGGGGACGCGCCGCGATACCACGGATGGGCCAGGTGGGCAGCAGGGGGCCAGGGGGAGCCCCCCTGGCAGCAGCGCGGAGATCACTCCCCGCGCTGCTTGTGAGCGAAGCCCTGCTGGGCTGCGCAAGCTGTGTTCCCAGGCAACAGGAGCGGACGGGGACCTGGGAGGGGAGCCCCGAAGGGGCTTTGCCGGGAAGTAGCGCGGTGCTTTCGCATCGCGCGGGTGAGCACCGCCCCCCCCAATCCGCACCCGCGTGAAGCCTCCCGGTCCTCTCCCGCTCAGTTCAGGACACGGGTGATGTTGTCATGCCCGTCGTAGGTGAGGAGGACAGGCTCGCCATCGACCACCGTCTCGAGGTGGACCGCCCTCCCCCATAGGGTGTAGACGTGTTGCAGCGCCTTCTCCGCGTAGGCGATATCTAGCTCTCGGCCCTCGTAAGCATGGGCAAGGTAGAGCTCGCGATTGCGCCGGTAGTCGCCGTCTTGAACCTCGATGACCGGGTAGCCCATATTCGTCATGCTGGCGACGAGCATGTCGCGCGTCTTCTCCCAGTCCTTCTCCGTAATGACCCACTCATCTTCGCGCAGCTCGTAGATGTACAGGTCCAGCTCCTCCACCAACTCCTCGGTCAGGTAGTTGCGGAGGAACGAGACATCGTTGTCCAGCTCGCGAACCTCGAACAGCTTCTCCAGCCCCTTGCCCGGCTCGCGCCCATACAGATTCCGCTCCTCATCGGTGGGCGAATCCCACCGTCGCAGAATATCCTCCCAGATCTTGACCCCGACATAGTAGGGGTTGATCTGCCGGCGCGACGGCGAAGGCGAGAGGACGCCCGCGTTGAGCTGCGAATACTCGATGAACTCATCATCGGTCAGGTCCAGCTCGCGCATGATGCGCCCGTGCCAGAAGGAGTTGTGGTTGATCAAGCCGTTGGCCACGTAGGCGTGGGCGACGTCCACCGTGATGTCGTAGACGTCAGCGTTTCCCGGCTCGATGGCCACGATCTCGTCGGTCGCCTCCTCCTGTAGGGAGCAGCCGCGGCCCTCCAGATGCGCATCCAGCGCGGCGCGCTTGCACGGAAGATCGTGCCCGATGGCGTCACTGAACAGAACGGCAGAGGGCCCCGTGATCTCGAGGCGCGCGCATCCGTCTGTCTGGGCGCGCCGAGCACTCAAGATCCCGTAGTTCAGAAGCAGGGTCTGCGCGCTCTGCACCAGTTCGTCACTGGGAGAGGAGAGGGTCACGCCATCCGGGCCGGCGCAACCACTCGCATCAAAGCAGCCCCTCAGAAACGCCGAGACGACACCCCGCGGCGAGCGCAGGATCGCGTCCGGAACATCCCTGGCGGTAGCGCGAGCATCCAGATCGACGCCGAGCGTCTCGAACAGGCGCGCCACCCCTTGGGAGAGCACTTCAACGCGCCAGCGTTTCTGAGACGGCTCCATGTCTTCTCGCACGGATGCCGGCACACCGAAGGTCGTCTCGAGCAGGTCGCCCAGGTGGTGGGCGTGCGCTTCCTCATCGCATGTCAGGCAGATGCCCGACTTCGCCGCAGTGCCGGCGCCCACGAAGTAGCCAAGCAGGTAGGCCATCGGCGCGTTGAGCGCCGCTGGCGGCTCTGCCCGCGCGCTCTCGGTGGTGGCAAGCACCTCCGGCTGGTATTCGATGCGCACCTCTTCGGCAGCCCAAACCTCAGTGCCGCGGGCCAGCGCCACCCGGTCGCCCAGCCCGAGATCGCGCAGGAATGCCCATGATCCATCGGCGAGGCGCACGCGATGCTTCAGGGCACCCTCCAGCGTGTAGCCCCGGCGCGTGGTGATCCGCAGCGTGGGCACGCCCTCTTCCTTATGGAAGGCCGTGATCGGGTGGAGCGCGCCAGGCTCCCCGCTGCCGACCAGGATCCGCATCTCCTGCTCATAGAGGTCGCGGAAGCGGATGAAGCCGCGCGAGGTGGCAAGGAGCGCCTCACCGGTCGCGCATGCCCAGCCCTCATTCATGATCTTCGTCTGCATCTGCGGGAGGAAGTAGAGCATCTCCTCGCGGACGATGCCGATCACGTCGCGCTGCCAGTCATCCAGATCCGGGGCGTGCTTGATGAGAAAGGAGAGGATGTCCTTCTCCGGCTCTTCGGGGACGCGCCGGCGCGGCCGCTCCTCCTCCTTCGCCGGCTTGCCGCGTTCCTCGAGCTTCCAGAGGTCATCATAGGGGCCCTCGGGCGGCCGGCGGCGGCGCTCGGCTTCGATCTCCTCGGGAGAGAGGTGGCGCGTGCGCAGGTGCGGGTCGATATGCTCCTGGATTGCCAGCACGGCATCGAGGAACTCCTCCACGACGCGCTCGCCATGCTCGTACTCGTACTTCCGGATGCGGTCGGCGTTCACGCTCGCCGTCTCGATCATCTGCCGCGAGGTGTGCTTGAAGTAGACATTATTCTTGAAGAAGTCACAGTGACCCATCACGTGAGCGACCACGAGCTTGTTCTGCACCATGGAGTTGTTCTCCATGAGAAACCCGTAGCACGGGTTGGTGTTGATCACCAACTCGTAGATCTTGCTCAGCCCGTAGTCATACATCATCTTCATCTGGTGGAACGCCTTGCCATGCGTCCAGTGCGAGAAGCGCCCCGGCAGACCGTAGGCCCCAAACTCGTACATGATCGTGGCTGGCACCACCTCAAAATGCGTCGGGAAAGGATCGAGGCCAAACTCCCGACCGATCTCCCAGATCCGGTCAATCGCCCCACCGAGCTCCTCAGTCTCACGATCCGTCAGCACTTGCGCTCTCCTCCTTTGGCCCGTTGGTGGTAGCGGTCGCATCCCTTGGCGAGAAGAACTTGCGCAGCGCCGCGTAGACGTCCTTCTTGTCCTCGATGGTCACGCCCACGAAGAGCGGATCATCTATCTTGGAGAACGCCGACATCAGCGTGCTGGAGTGCGCCCAGCGATACTCCTTGATCTCCCCGTAGCCGAAGAGATTCGACTGAGCGATGAGCTGCTTCACCAGTTCCACGCAGAGCTCATTATCCGTGAGCTGGTTATCGCCATCCGAGAAGTGGAAGGGGTAGATGTTCCACTGAGCGGGGCTATACTTCTCACGGATAAGATCGAGAGCCAGCCGATAGGCGGAAGAGGCCTTGGTGCCCCCGCTCTCGCCCTTGGTGAAGAACTCTTCCTCGCTCACCAGGCGTGCCTCGGTATGGTGCGAGATGAAGACGATCTCGACGTTGTTGTACTTTGTGCGGAGAAACCGGACCATCCAGAAGTAGAACGAACGCGCGATGTACTTCTCGAAGTCACCCATGCTGCCGCTGACATCCATCATGGCGATGACGACGGCGTTCGATTCTTGCCGGATATCTGGCTCCCACGTCTTGAAGCGCAGGTCCTCCGGGCGGATGCCGAAGAAGCGCGCGTCGCCGCGGGCCGCGTTGCGTTTGATATTCTCGCGGATGGTCCGCTTCTTATCGAGGTTGCTCAGGATCCCGGTCTTGCGAATATCTTTGAAGCGGATCCCCTCGGCCTCCAGGCTCTGGTTCTGCTTCTCCTGGAGGTTGGGGAGGCAGAGATCCTCGAAGACGAGCGCGGCCAGCTCTTCCAGGGTCACATCGGCTTCGTAGTAATCGATGCCGGGGGCGGTGCCCGCCTCGCCCTGGCCCTGGCCGGCCTGGCCCGGGGCCTGCTGGCCGATCACGTCGCCCACTTTGGAGCCGCCCTGACCCTGGCCCACGTTCTTGTGCCGCCGCGGGTCGAAGCGGAATTTGTACTCCTCCAGCGAGCGGATGGGGACCTTGAGAACCTTCTTGCCGTCGCTGAGGATGATGCTCTCCTCACTGACGATGTGGTTCAGGTTCTTCTTGATCGCCTCGCGTATCTTCTCGCGATGCCGTTGTTGGTCCGCCGGCCCCTTGCGGTGCAGGGACCAGTCATTTCTTGATATCGCCGTTGGCATTCCCGGTCACCCCCTGCCGCGTGACTCGTGGCGCCTCTCTCCGGCCGTCGGCCTGCCCGGCCTGCCGCCGGGCAGGTCCGACCACCTGGACTCGTGGGTTGCGCCCCCACGCGCCACACCTTCCGCCCCTCTCATCCCACACCACGCTCCCCCGCGCTGGCGGGCGCCTCTTCCTCAGCGGTTGAGAAGCGTGCCCACGTAGCGAAGCAGATCGTTCGCGCAGACATGGCAGTAGCCGTGCTCTGCCACCAGGCGGTCGACGACATCGTTGATCCGCTTGAGCTGCTCGGCGTCCGGCGTCTTCGTGCTCGTCGTGATCTTGACGACGTCCTTCAGGTCGGCGAAGAGCTTGCGCTCAATCGCCTCCTTGAGTCGCTCGTGCGAGCGATAGTCAAACGGCACGCCTTTGCGGGCCAGCGCCGAGATGCGGATCAGGATCTCCTCGCGGAACGCCTTCTTGGCATTCTCAGTGACGCCAATCTGCTCCTCGATGGAGCGCATCAACCGCTCGTCCGGCTCCATCTCCTCGTCGGTGATCGGGTCGCGCACCTTCGTGCGGTTGCAGAACGCCTCGACATTATCGAGGTAGTTGTTGAGCAGGGTGCGCGCCGACTCCTCGAAGGAGTACACGAACGCCCGCTGCACCTCGGTCTTGGCGATCTCGTCGTACTCGCGGCGAGCCTCATCGATGAAGTTGAGCAGCCGC
Source organism: Armatimonadota bacterium (assembly GCA_012841485.1). Next base: position 7,233 of record DUUU01000317.1, on the reverse strand, counting down.
TCGTAGTCACCGCGGTTGATGCTCGTGTGCTGATCGAGGCCATCGCGCAGCGCCCGCAGGGCCACGATGGGCGTGAGGCAGGTGATGCCTTCCCGGATCAGGGCGTTGGAGAGCCGGTTGATCACGTAGCGGGGGCTGATCCCATCCATGCCCTCGCGCTCCGTCTCCTCCTGCAGCTCCTTGACGTCCTTGGCCTTAAAGCCATCCACGTCCTCGCCGTCGTAAATCTTCAGCTTCTTCATGAGGCTCATGCCCGCCTTTTGCGAGGGCTCGAGGCGGGAGAGCACCGCGAAGATGCTGGCAACGCGCAGCGTATGCGGGGCAATGTGGACGTCGCGCAGGGCGCTCTGACGCAGCAGCTTCTCGTAGATGCGCACCTCGTCGGTCACCCGCAGGTTGTAGGGCACGCGCACCAGGATGATGCGGTCCTGAAGCGCCTCCGATTTGCGGTTGCCCACGAACGAGTTGTACTCGTTCTCGTTGGTATGCGACACCACCACCTCATCGGCGTAGATCATGGAGAAGCGCCCCGTCTTGATGTTCTGCTCCTGCGAGAGCGTGAGCAGCACGTAGAGGAACTTCTCGTCGCACTTCAACATCTCGATGAACTCCATGAGTCCACGGTTCGCGATGTTGAGCTCGCCGTCGAAGCGGTAGGCGCGCGGGTCGGACTCCACGCCCACTTCGCCGATGGTGGAGAGGTCGATGCCGCCGACCAGCTCCGAAATATCCTGCGACTTCGGATCCGAGGGCGTGAAGGTGCCGATGCCCTGGCGGTGCTTCTCCGAGAAGGCCAGGCGCTGCACCGGAATCCGTTCGATCCGGCCATCATACTGATCGCGGACGACCATCCGGCAGTGGGGGCAGAGATCGCCCTCGATGTAGATGCCGTGCTCGCGCTCGATCTCCGGGCGCAGAGTCTCGGGAACCAGGTGGAGGGGCTCCTCGTGCATGGGACACCCCTTGATGGCATAGACCGCGCCATCCTCCGTGCGCGTGTACTGCTCCAGCCCCTTCTTCAGAAGGCTGACGATGGTTGATTTGCCGCCTCCGACCGGACCCATCAGGAGGAGGATGCGCTTGCGCACCTCCAGCCGCTGCGCCGCAGAGCTGAAGTACTCCACGATCTGGCGTAGCGAGCGGTCCAGACCGAACAGCTCCTGGCTGAAGAACCGGTACTTGGGTTCGCCGTCGGCCCCCTGCTCTACCCCAGCCGCCATGATCATATCGAACACGCGGGCATGGGAAAGCCGGGCGATCCGCGGGTTAGCCTTCACCAGCTCGAAGTACTCTTCGAACGTCCCCTCCCATCGGAGCTCACCCTCCTGGGCCCGGTACTCCTCAAGCCGAGCGAGTAAATCCATCATCCTCCCTCCCTTTCATGTGGTACTCGTGCAATCGGCAACTGCCACCGGAACCTGCCTGCACAAGAGATGACAAAGGGCAGGGCGCCACCCTGGTCTCTACTAGAGATAGAGTCGAAGGGGTTCCCCTGCCCTTTCTTTTCCATAGAAGTCTGTCTCAACGTCGCACCGCCCTCGGCGGCCGGCGCGCGGTATCACCCTTTCAAGGTCCAGGTCCCTCCTGTGTGCGCAACATCCGGGCTTTCGCCTCTTGCAGGTACCCCTGGCACTCGCCTCCAGTGCCCTTCTCTGGGAGCCTCGGTTGCTCTTACATCGAGCAAACTTTCCAATACGCCCGAAGTATACCCACAACACCTAGGCACCAAACTCGCTGCTCAGGCCCGCCGCTGCTAGCCTGGTCTGTGCGAGTTCTGTGCCAATTCGGTTGCGCCACTCGCATAGTCCGGGACGAGCAGCCGCGTCCCCGGATGAAGCGTCTGGCCCGGCCGGATCCCATTCAGGCGCCGGATCTGCGCGGCCGCGGCGCGCGGATCCTGGCCCGGCACGCCATAGCGCTTCGCCAGTCCCCACAGAGTGCCTCCCGCCGGCAACACCACCTCGCGCAGCGCCGGCGTCTCCATCCGCGACCGCTGGATGGCACGCCCCAGCCCTAACACACCCCCCAGCATCACCAGGGCCAGCGCCCCGATCCAGAGCACCGCGCACGCGGCGTCTCGCCACTGCCGCCTTGCTCTCCGAATGCCTCTATTGCCTCGCATCCCTGCCCTCCCGAACGCAAACAGCGTTTGGATTGGCATTCTAGCACACACCCGTGTGCTTGTCAAGCGTTAGCGCCGGGGAAAATGGGCTTGACAGTGCCCCGAACGCTCCGTATAATCACAGTGGTATGAGAGGTATGATTTACATGAAAGGCGGCTTACAGCCATGACGACCGCGGATACCTGGCTATCCCAGCACTTCTTTGGTACCGTCACCGTGGGCGAGCGCGGCCAGGTCGTAATCCCCGCCGAGGCACGCAAGCAGTGCGGCATCGAGGGCGGGGATAAACTCCTTGTGTTTCGCCACCCCAAGAATGGCTGCTTCACGCTCGTCACGATCGATGCAGCGCGCGACTTCTTGAACCAGATGAGTACCCTCATTGAGCACCAGATGCCCGAGCCCGCCTCGGAGGGCCGCTCCTAGCCGCCACCCGGCTGCCAGGCCCGCAGACTCCACGCGGAAGGAGATCGATCGATGTCGTTGTTTGCGCCCGTGTGCCATGTAGCCACAGTATCAGCACGCGTGCATGGGAAGCACCCTCTCGGCTGCTTCCCTGCCTTCCCTCGCTCAGGGCGCCTCTCCCTGCTCCTAGCCTGCGCTGTCGCGCTTCCGTTGCTGCCCACTCGCGTCTCGGCGGCAGAAGCCCTGGCACCCCAGCCAGCGGAAACGGCGCCGCAACCCACGGCCCCCACGCCGGCCCCGGCGCCGACGCCACCGGCGACCACAGCGGCGCCACAGCCTCGCGTCCTCACGCTTCAGGATAGCGTGGCGATTGCCCTGGAACGCAACCGCGCGATCCAGATTGCCCAGGACCAACTCGATATCGCTCAGGCGCGCGTGGCCGAGGCGGTGGCTCCCAGCCGCATCCAGGCCCGAGCTCAAGCATCCATCACCCGCAACGATGAGGCAAGCACGATCACCCTCCCCGGGGGTGATGGCGGAGCGCAAACGGTCGATATCTCCCCGCTCTACAGCCGGAACGCACAGTTGGTGGTCAGCAAGCAGATCGATATCTCGGGTGCGCTGCGCGCGGCGCGCAACATCGCCGAGTTGGGCGCCCTCTCGGCTCAAATCGAGCTCGAGCGCACGCGAGAGCAGACGGTTCTGGATGTTCGCAACGCCTTCTACCAGGTTCTGCGCGCGCAGGCAGCCCTGGACGTCGCTGAAGCGAACCTTGCCTCGCTGGAGGAACACCTCCGCCAGGCGCAGGCCTTCTACCGCGAGGGGGTGAAGGCGCAGTTCGATGTCCTCCGCGCCGAGACGCAAGTGGCCAACGCGCGCCAGGGCGTCATCGCCGCTCGCAATGCCGTGGATCTGGCCAAGGCGGCCCTCAACACCACGATGGGCATCGAGGTCACCACGCCCATCCTTGTGCGCGCGGAGGAGGAGTTCACGCCCGTTGTTCCCCAATATGCGGAGAGCGTGGCCGTGGCGTATGAGAACCGGGCAGAGGTGCAGCAAGCCCAGGTCGCCATCGAGGCGGCGCGGCGTGGGGTTTCCCTCGCTCGCGCGGGCGGGCGGCCCTCACTCGCCCTCAGTCTGAATACCAACGCCACCGCGGATGGCGGCGCATTCCAGACCCGAGCCGTCCAATGGAACGCCGTCGCAGCCCTCTCCCTTCCCATCCTGGAGGGCGGGCTGACTCGGGCCCGTGTTCGGCAGGCCCAAGGACAGGTAGAGAGCGCGGTCGTCACAGAGGACCAGGTGCGCCAGGCAGTCGCCCTGGATGTGCAGCAAGCGATCCTCTCGATGTCGGACGCAGTAGAGCGAATGCAGGCGGCGGCCAAGAACGTCGATCAAGCCCGAGAGGCGTTGCGCCTCGCCAAGCTCCGCTACCAGGAAGGGATCTCCACGACGCTGGAGGTCACGGATGCGCAGGCGGCGCTCACCCAGGCTGAGAGCAACCTGGTGAACGCGCGCTATGACTACCTCCAGGCAAGAGCGCGTTACCTGCGGGCCATCGGCGCGCCGGCCACGCAAGGCGAGGCGCTTCCCGCGCCTGGCACCGACCAGCAAGGCAGCACGCCGGGAGAGCCAGGAGCCGCGGCGCAGCCGTAAAGCCTCTTAGAGGCAGGAGGAGAGCGGGCGTGATAGCCGATCCACACCAGCCCGAGAGCTTGCCGGCGGATATCGTCTTGCGCGCGACCGGGCTCTGCAAGCGCTATGGCAAGCGCCAGGTGGTCGATGGGGTCAGCCTGGAGGTGCGCCGAGGCGATGTCTTTGGGTTCCTCGGGCCCAACGGCGCCGGGAAAAGCACGACGATGCGCATGCTCACCGGTCTCGTGCGCCCGGACGCCGGCACGGTCGAGCTGCTCGGCCATGACCTGCGCCGCCGGCACAACGCCGCGCTCGCGCGCGTGGGCGCCATCGTCGAGGCGCCCGCCCTCTATCCGCACCTGAGCGCCGACCGAAACCTGGAGATCTTCTCGTTGCTCTCGGGAGGCGCGCCCCGGGAGCGGCGCGATGAAGTCCTGCGCCTGGTGGGTCTTAAGGGCCGGGGCCAAGACCGGGTGAAGAACTATTCGCACGGGATGAAGCAGCGTCTGGCCATCGCCCAGGCGCTCCTTCCCCATCCGCAGCTCATCCTTCTGGACGAACCCACGAATGGCCTTGATCCCGGGGGGATGGTCGAAGTCCGTCAGTTGCTCCGGCATCTGGCCGGCCAGGAGGGGATCACCCTCTTCCTTTCTAGCCACCTGCTCTCTGAAGTGGAGCAGGTGTGCAATCGTGTCGCGGTTATTGATAAAGGGCGCGTTCTGGTGCAAGGGGACGTGAGGGAGTTGCTGCGGGAGCGAACCTTCCTGCACATCATGGCCGAACCGGCGGCGCTGGCGCGCCAGATCCTGGCAACCCTGGAGTATGTGCGCCAGGTGATCGTGCAGGAGGGCACCCTGCGCATCGACGCGCCGCTCGATTCCGCCGCCGCGATCAACGCCGCGCTTGTGCATGGTGGATGCCGGGTGAGCGCGCTCGTGCCGGGCCGGCAATCACTGGAGGAGTTCTTCCTCGGGCTCCTGGAGAAACGCCCATGATCCGCCTTCTGCGCGTGGAGATCCTGAAGCTGGCGCGCCGGCCGCGCACCTATCTCGGCTATCTGGGCGTTCTGCTCCTCCTGGTGCCGATGCTCCTCGGACTGCTCTACGGCCAACCTGATCGCCATCTACGCCATGAGATCGGCGCTGATTTCCACGTCGTCGGCACGTTCGTCAACGCGCTCTTCATGGCCCGGCGCATGATGGAGCCGTGCCTGTGGTTCTTTCTGCCACTCTTCATCGCCCTGGTGGCGGGCGATCTGGTGGCCGGCGAAGCCGCCGAGGGCACTCTCCGCGCGCTGCTTGTGCGCCCGGTGCGCCGCGTGCCGGTCCTTCTGGCCAAGTTCACCGCCGCCGTACTCCACGCCACGGCCCTCACCTACTTCCTGGGCGTCTCCGCGTTGAGCCTTGGTGCCCTCTTCTTCGGTTGGGGCGATCTGATCCTCATCGAGCACGGCCTCTACGTCTTGCCAGCCGGCGAGGCGCTCCTGCGATTGGCGGCCGCCTACACCGCCAGCATTCCCGGCATGGTAGTCGTGGCGGCGCTCGCGCTCTTCCTCTCTGTGCTCGTCGATAACTCCAACGGCGCGATCATCGCCACGATGATGCTCCTCTTCGTCTCGTTCACCCTGGGCGGCCTCCCCTATTTCGAGGCGATTCAGCCCTACCTCTTCACCACACACATGGGCGTCTGGAGCACACTCTTCGAAGACCCGATCCCCTGGTCCGAGATCGCCCGGTCTACCGCGTGGCTCGCCGGGTATTGTGCCGTTTTCGTGGGCGCGGCCGCGCTCGTCTTCTCGCGCAAGGATATCCTCTCGTAGACCCTCTCCTCCAAGCGGGTGCTGAAGAAGCGGGGGCTCTGGAAGGAGCCGCATCGCCGGGCGCCGAAGTGCATCGTAACCAGACCTCACATGGGCCCGGCGGGGCTTCCGAGGGCAGGATGCGCGCCGGGGAAGAGCGGCGGCACCCAGCCCGCCGCCCCCTCCCGGACCGGGCCTTCACCGCCATCCTGCCCGGCCATTCCGACCGGGACGCACGGGTCGCTTCACCGGCGGGCACCACCGCCTGCGAACCGAGAAGAGGAGTGTTCACGTGGCTACTGCAAAAAGGCTTTCACAGGAAACGAAAGCGACTGCGAAGACGCCGACCATTGGCGTCTTTGCGACGGGAGACCCCCGCATTGATCAGGCATCGCGCGACCGCGCGGCGAATATTGTCGAGATGGCCGCCAACGTCATCGCCGACGGCGTGAAGCTACCCGATGGCTCCGCGGTGCCGGTCGTCTATTCCCCCATCCTTGTGGATGGCGAGCGGGAGGCCGATATTGTCGCACGGCAGTTCCATGCCGAGGGCGTCGATATCCTTGTGTGCGTACCAGACACGTGGGCCTTCCCCCAGTTGGGCCTCATCTCCTTGGTCAGCCAGTTCCCGGAGGAGACGCCCCTGAACCTGACATGCGGGAATAGCGGTCCGAAGCCGGGCGTCGTTCTGGCGCATGCGGCGAACGGCGCGTTCGCGCAGTATGGCCGGCTCGTTCACATCAACGTGGGCACCTGGCCCGACACAGGTCAGAACCCCCAGATGACCCCCGCGACAGCGAAGAGCCTGATCGATTGGGCGCATGCCGCCGTGACGCGGCAAGCGGTCCGGGGCCGGCGCGTGGTCATTTTCGGCCACGACTCCATGGGGATGGAGACCGCCCTCGCCCACGTCATTCCGACGCGACGGACCTTCGGCCTGGAGATTACCCGCCTTGATATGAAGCTTCTGGCCGATATGCTTCAGAAGAAGGCGTACGACGCGAAGGAGCTGGATGCGCTGCGCGCCTGGCTGTTTGAGCACGTCGGCCCGCGCATTGAGGTGCGTGATGATGTGGATCGGGGGCGTCTGGATCAGGGCCTCGCGATGTACCTGATCATTCGTGACCTGCTCAAGGACCTCAACGCCATCGGCGGTGGGTTCATGAACCAGCTTGAGTGGGGTTCTGACCGCCGTGGCATCCCGCTCCCGGTGGCCGACGTCATGGAGTCGCTCTTCAACTCCAGCTTTGACCACAACGGCCCCAAGCCGCCGCT
>DUUU01000316.1 GCA_012841485.1 Armatimonadota bacterium | reverse complement strand
TCTTCACGTACGGGTGGATGACGGAGGTCCAGAGCCCGTAGTTCGATGGGGTAGCGAAGTTGCGCGCTTTGGGCAGCGTTTCGTCGTAGTCCTGGGCATAGGCCAGGGCGGCGAGAGCGAGCTGCTTGCAGTTGGAGAGGCAGTTGCTCTTGCGTGCGTTCTCTCGGGCTCGCGCAAAGACTGGAAATAGGATTGCCGCGAGAATGGCAATAATCGCAATGACGACGAGTAGCTCAATCAAAGTGAAGCCCTTGCGAGTCATGAACAGTTCCTTTCTCCCACATGCGGGAGCCATCAGGCCTGCGGCAAGTGCCCTCGTCACACTGCCTGGCGTGTGGCCTCAGTATAGCAAACCCCTTGGCAGGGTGTCAATGCGATTCACGAGCTTGCGTGCGCGGCCTTTCGCTATCCGAAGATGGACACGAATAACCCGGACTTATCTTCAAGGAGGGGTTATCTGGCCCACGCCTTCCCATCGGTCCCCTTCATTCCGGGTATCGACGGCATCGCGGCTGTACCCTGCCGCGGCGTGGGCCGCGCCGTTCGGTTGGCGCGCTCCGCGAGCGGGTATGGAGAAGCATGGAGATGGGGGGATCATGCGAATCCTGGCAGCGGTAGATGGCTCGCGAGCGGCAATGCAGGCCGCACGCTATGCCGCGGAGCTGGCGCGGGCAACCGGCGGCTCGGTGGTCCTTGCGCGCGCGGTCTCAGAAGCGGTGGCGCGTTCCAGGGCCTACCCGGCGCGCCCGCCGGAGGATCCGGTGCTGCGCGAGGCGCGTGACGAGCTCCGTTCCGTGGGTGTTCCAATCGAAGCCCGACAGATCGTCGCCCGCCCGGGCGAGGCGATCACCAACGAACTGAAAGCAGAGGCTTACGACCTGGCCACGCTCGGCAGCCGTGGCAAGGGCGAGAGCGGGAGCGCCAGTCTTTTCCTGGGAAGCACCGCCCTGGAGGTGATCCGTAAGGCGCGGGTGCCGATCCTCGTCGTTCGCGCCACGGAGATGGGTGATCCCGCCGGCGGCGAGAAGCCGCCACGCATCTCTACGCTTCTCGTGCCGACCGATGGCTCGCTGGCCTCCCTGAGCGCCGCCGACCTCGGTGCCTCGCTAGCGGATGCCCTGGGCGCGCAGGCAACTCTCCTGCACGTGCATCCCCCCAGGACGCCCCGGAAGGCCGGCCAGGCCGAGGCGGAGATCCTGCGGACAACCGCCGAGGCCTTCACACGCCGGGGCGTCGGAGTCCAGACCATGGCAGCCGCCGGAGACCCGTCGTCCGCTATCCTGCGGGTGGCGCGCGAAGGCCCCTTCGACCTTATCCTGATGGGCACCTACGGCGCGGGGGAGGCGTGGCAGTACCGCATGCGCATGGGGAGTGTCGCCGAGACGGTGCTCACCGGCGCCCCCTGCCCGGTGATCCTGGTGAAGCACGAGGTCACGATGGAGCTGGATGGGGGCGTCAGGCGCCACGAGTGATCTCGGGCGGCGACGGCGCGGTTGCCCTGGTAGCATCCCCCCAACCTTCTAGATTTGCGCCGCTACGTTGCCTCATTCCCAGGCGCCTGCTATAATGGGGCCTGGAGGAAGTGATGGCTGATCAGAAAGAAGTCCGCGTGCGCGTGGCGCCCAGCCCGACGGGCGATCCCCACGTTGGCACCGCCTATATCGCTCTGTTTAACTACGTCTTTGCCCGCCATTCGGGCGGGAAATTCATCTTGCGGATTGAGGATACCGACCGCACGCGCTCGACTCGCGAGAGCGAGGAGGCGATCCTGCGCGCGCTGCGCTGGATCGGCCTGGAGTGGGACGAGGGGCCGGACGTCGGTGGGCCCTACGGCCCCTACCGGCAGTCGGAGCGCGTCGAGATCTACAAGGAATATGCCTGGGAGCTCGTGCGCAAGGGCCGTGCCTACCCCTGCTTCTGCACCGCGGAGCGCCTGGCCGAGCTGCGCGCCGCGCAGAAGCAGGCGAAGCAGGACCTGGGCTACGACTCGCTTTGCCGCTCCATCCCCCCCGCCGAGGCCGAGGCGCGCGTGAAGGCCGGCGAGTGCCACGTCATCCGGCTCGCCGTGCCCGACGAGGGCGAGACGATTGTGCCAGACCGGCTCCGCGGCGAGCTGCGCTTCCAGAACGCACTGATTGACGACCAGATCCTCCTCAAAAGCGACGGCTTTCCCACCTACCACTTGGCGAACGTGGTCGACGATCACCTCATGAAGATCACGCACGTCATCCGCGCCGAGGAGTGGATCTCCTCCACGCCGAAGCACGTGCTTCTCTACGATGCCTTCGGGTGGGAGATGCCGGAGTGGATCCACATGCCCCTCCTGCGCAACCCCGATGGGAGCAAGATCTCCAAGCGGAAGCAGCCCGTCTCCATCGACTACTATCGCGACATCGGCATTCTTCCCGAGGTGCTCCTCAACTTCCTGGCGCTGATGGGATGGTCCATCGGGGGGGATCGCGAGCGCTTCACCCTGGAGGAGATGGTCGCGGAGTTCTCGTTCGATAAGGTGACGCTGGGGGGTCCCGTTTTCGACCTGGAGAAACTCTCCTGGCTGAATGGGAATGCCATCCGCGCGCTGTCGCCGCAAGAGCTGCTAGAACGCCTCCGGGCCTGGCGCCTGAACGATGCCTTCTTGCTGGAGGTGATCCCGCTCGTCCATGAGCGCATGCGCCGCCTGGACGAGTTCATTCCGGCATCCACCTTCTACTTCGCGGGGGATCTGGATTACGCCGGCGTGCCAGAGCTGGTGCCCAAGAACCGCGACGCCAAGGCAACCGCGAAGCTGCTGGAGGAGGCGGTGGAGATCATCGACGCGAACCCCAACCTGGACAAGGAGGTGCTGGAGACACGCTTCCGCGAGCTTGCAGCCGCGCACGATTGGAAGCCGCGCGAGCTGTTCATGACGCTGCGAGTGGCCGTGACCGGGCGCACGGTGTCGCCGCCCCTTCTCGAGAGCATGCAGGTGATTGGCCGCGAGATCACCCGCCGCCGGCTGCGCCAAGCGGCCGCCTTCCTCAAGGGCGTGTAGGTGATGCGCGCGAACCACCGATGGGCGGCGAGTGGATCGGTACTGCCGGTCGGGGGAGAGACCGCCCTCTACGCCTCCGGCGAAGGGCCGGCCCGCCTCCACACGCCTTCGGTGGCTTGCATCCTTGCGGTCTGCTGAAACTTTCGGCGTTCTGCCGAGTCCAAGAAGCGGCAACGACCGTGAGGGGTGAACGCCCATGAACT
>DUUU01000315.1 GCA_012841485.1 Armatimonadota bacterium | reverse complement strand
GCGCGTCCGTCGGGCACGCCTCGACGCAATAGCCACAGTAGAGGCAGCGCGCCGCGTTGATCACGTACACGCGCGCATACCGCTCATAGTGCGACACGTGCTCCGCCTCTTCCGGCGAGCATTCGGCCGCCTCGACGTAGATACACTCCGAGGGACACGCCAGCCCGCACAGATTGCAGCCGACGCATAGCTCCTTGCCCTGCTCATCCAGGCGGAGCTGGTGGATGCCTCGGTAGCGGAACGCCTGCGGCGGTCGCTCTTCCGGGTATTGGATCGTGACCCGGCGCTCCTTCAGGATGTGCCGGAGCGTCACCCCCATCCCCCGCAATATCGCCAGCGATTGCTCGATCGCCTCTTTCATCCCCTCACCCTCTCAGGAGCGCAGCGCAACCCACAGCGCCGTCAGGAAGACGTTGGCCAGCGCCACCGGCAGCAAGAACTTCCATGCGAAGCGCATCAGCTGATCATAGCGCAGCCGCGGCAGCGTCGCGCGTATCCATATGAAGACGTAGAGCAGCGCCGCCACTTTGAGCGAGAAGTAGACCACCCCCAGGATTGGGTAGGTATCCACGCCGGGTCCAAGCCATCCGCCCAGGAAGAGGGTGGTCGTCACTGCGGCCACGGTGATCAGGTTGATGTACTCCGCCATGAAGAACATGGCGAACTTGAAGCTGCTGTACTCGGTATGGAAGCCGGCCACCAGCTCGCTCTCCGCCTCCGGCAGGTCGAAGGGGGTCCGGTTCACCTCCGCCATGCTCGCGATCAGGAAGACGAGAAAGCCGACCGGCTGGGCGAAGAGCCAGATCCCGGGGATGAAGCCCCAGTAGGGCGCCCGCTGCTTCTCCACGATATCGACCAGGCTGAGCGATTGCGACGCGATCACCACGCCCATGATCGCCAGCCCGAGCAGAATCTCGTAGCTCACCATCTGCGCGGCGCAGCGGAGTGCCCCCAGGAGCGAGTATTTGTTGTTGGATGCCCATCCTGCCAGCACCACGCCATAGACGCCCAGCGTGGTGATCGCGAAGATGTACAGGATGCCGACTTCCTTTGGGTCGGTCACATAGCCAATCGGGAAGCCGCCGATCTTGAGGTCCGGCCCGCCGTACGGGATGACGGCGAATGCCGTGAGCGCCGGGATCATCGAGAGCACCGGCGCCAGGTAGAAGATCGCCTTGTCTGCGCCGCGCGGGATGATATCCTCTTTGACCACCAGCTTCAGGGCATCGGCAAAGCTCTGGAGGATGCCGAACGGCCCCGCGCGGTTCGGACCGATGCGCGCTTGCGCGTCGGCGAAGACTTTGCGCTCCGCCCAGACGATGAACGGCATCGAGCTCGCCACCGCCGCGAAGATCACCACCGATTTGATGGCCATGTAGACGTATTCCATCTACGCCAACTCCAGTCTCACGCGATCCACGGCCGCCGTCACGTCGAGCAGGCGGTTGAGCGCCGGCTCCGCGAAGTGCAGTGGCAGGAAGAGGATCCCTGGCGTGCCCTCGGGCTGGACGTGGGCCTGCACCTCGACCTCCGCGCCCGCCCCCACCAGGCGTACCCAGGCGCCGTCGCGAATACCCAGCCGCTGTGCATCCGCCTCGGCGACCTCTACATAGGCATGTTGCGCGATGCGGCGCATCTCCTCCGCCCACGTTGAAAGCGTGCCCGAGTGAAACAGCATCGGCCCGTACATGAGCGTAAAGCTCTCGCCCCTTTCACCGGTCTCGGGCTGCGAGGCCGCGGGAGCCTGGTCGCGCTCCCGCGCGGTTGCCCCGTCACTCCACCGTGGCGCCGGCCCGCGGCCCCATCGCACAAACGTCTGCGAGACCGCCAGATCCAACGCCGGAAGGCTCACCCCAGCGTAGAGAGGCACAGCCGCCGCGATCTCGCGGGTGATCTCGGCCGGCGAGAGGTAGCCCCAGGCATGGCCCAGGCGGCGCGCCAGATCGGCCAGAATCTCCCAGTCGGGGCGCGATCCTCCGACCGGCTCCAGGACCGGGCGGAGGCGCTGAACCCGGCCCTCGCCGCTCGTGAAGGTGCCTTCCTTCTCGGCGAAGGACGCCGCTGGCAAAACCACGTCCGCCCGCTCCGCCGTGGGCGTGAGGAAGAGGTCCTGCACCACCAGGAACTCCACCTTCTCCAACGCGCGGCGGGCCAGCTCGCCATCGGGAAAAGCCACGGCCAGGTTGGCGCCCATCACGTAGAGCGCCCGGAGGTCACCACGCTCCGCCGCCTCGAGCATCTCGGGGGTGCTCCAGCCGGGCCGCTCCGGGAGGCCGCTCCCCCACTCCGCCGCGAGCGCGCGGGCATCCATGCCCGCATAGCCGGGGTAGGTATCGGGCAGGAGGCCCATATCCTGGGCTCCGCGCGTGTTGTTCGCGAGCGCGGGCAGAACCACGTGGGCACGTTCCTTCCCCTCGGCACGCAGGCGCTCCACCAACTCCACCGCGGCCGCCATCCCCCCATCCGGATCGGGGCCGGCGGTCACGCCTGGTCCCAGGATAAAGACCACGTCCGGCGCGGCCAGGATCTGCGCCAGGAAGCTCTGGATCTCCTCTGGCGTCACGCCTACGGCACCGGCTACGTCTGCCGCGCGCGCCTCGCCGGCCATCAGATCAGCCAGGCCGCGCAGGAGAACCGCCTCGGTGCCGGGCGCGTGCCGCAGCCACTGAGAGGCATACTCCACCTGGCGCACCCGGCGCGGGTAGGCGAGAAGCTGCTTTCCGCCGTCCCGGGTCACCGCGAGGATCACCTGCTTCTCGGTCCAGGGGGTCTCGGAGGTGAGGTCGCTCCCCACCAAGACAGTCAGCGCAGCGCGCCGGAGGCGATGCAGGGCGCCCTCTTCGGGCATCAGGGCGAGGAGGCGCGCCAGCCATTGGGCACGGAAGGAGTGCTTGGCGCCGCCACGGTAGTCCACATGGCTCGTGCCGAGCACGCTGCGCATCAGCTTGCCAAAGAGGTAAGCTTCCTCGTTCGTCACCCGCTCCGAGCCGATGCCTCCGATCGCTTCCGGCCCGGCCTGCGCGCGGGTTTCGGCGAGCCGGGCAGCCACGTGATCGAGCGCCTCGTCCCAGGTAGCCTCAACCAGTGCCCCCTCGCGCCGGATCAGCGGCCGTGTGAGTCGATCCGGGCTGTTCACCATGCCATAGCCGAAGCGCCCGCGCACGCAGAGGAAGTCGTCGTTCACACCGCGACCGGGCACGCCGCGCATGCGGATGATATGCGCTTCGTCGGCGCTCCGGCCTTTCGTCTCGGCGCTCAGACTGCAACCGTCGCCGCAGTACTGGCAGAGGGTGTGCGTCATGCGCCGGTCGCGCGGCCGGGCTTTGGCATCGTAGAACTCGGCCGTGAGCGCGCCCACGGGACACACCTCGATGCAGTTGCCGCACAGCTCGCAATCCATCGGGCCATCGACAAAAGTGGCCGGCTCGGATCGCACGCCGCGGTTGGCGAAGCGGAGCGCGCCGACGCCCATGATCTCATCGCAGTAGCGGATGCAGCGCGCGCAATGGACGCAGCGGCTCATCACCTTCTCGATGATGGGCGGGAGCACTTTTTCGTGCGGAGGATCTTCGGGCCCTCAAACCGGCCCACGGACATCCCGTAATCGTAGACGTGGTCCTGGAGGTCGCACTCGGCCCCTTTGTCGCAATGCGGGCAGTCGATGGAGTGGTTGGAGAGGAGGAACTCCAGGACGCCGGCGCGCGCCTGCGCTACCTCCTCCGAGTTGGTGGTAACCACCATGCCGTCCGCGGCGGCGAGCGTACACGAGGTGACGAGCTTGGGGCTCTTCTCGACGCGGACCAGGCACATGCGGCATGCGCCGATCGGCTCTAGCATCGGGTGCGAACAGAAGACGGGGATATGGATCCCTGCCTCGCGGGCAGCATCCACCACCAACGTCCCCTTCGGCACGGTGACCTCGATGCCATCTATCGTCAGCGTAACCGTCTCTGCAGCTGTATCACTCATCGTCGTTCAGGTCTCCAGACCCTTGGCCCGTCCGCCGGTGCGTGATCCGGCAAGCCGCTATCCTCCATGCGAGTTCTGATCAGGCTCAGTAGGCCCCGTCTCCGAAGGGGCAGCGGCCCTCGGTGATATGCCGCTCGAACTCATCGCGCCAGTGCTGAATGGCGCTGCGCACCGGCACAATCGCCGACTCGCCTAGCAGGCAGAAGCACTTGCCATCCATCTGCTGGCAGAGCGACAGGAGGAGGTCAATCTCCTCGAACTTCCCCTGGCCGGCCTCGATCTTGCTCAAGAGGCGCGAGAGCCAGGGGCAGCCCTCACGGCAGGGGGTACACTTGCCGCACGACTCGTGATCGAAGAAACGGACCAGGTTCATCGCCGCGCCCACCATGCACGTGGTGTCGTCCATGACGATGACGCCCGCCGAGCCGATCATGGAGCCGGCGTCGATCATCCCCTCAAAATCGAAGGGGTAATCGATCTGATCGGCTGGCAGGATCGGCGCCGAGGCGCCGCCGGGGATGACCGCCTTCAGAGCGCGGCCCTCGGGCAGGCCCCCACCCCATTCATAGATCACGTCTCGCAAGGAAACGCCGAGGGGTATTTCGTACACGCCCGGGGTGCGCACGTGCCCGCTGATGCACGTGAGCTTCGTGCCGGGGCACTTCTCCCGGCCGAACTGGGTGAACACCTCCGGGCCCTCGCGCACGATATGCGTCACGTTGCAGTAGGTCTCAACGTTGCTCAGCGCCGTGGGCAGCGACCGGTAACCTTTGGCCGCCGGGAAGTAGGGGGGGCGCAGGCGTGGCTCCGGACGCTTGCCTTCCAGGCTGGAGAGGAGCGCGGTCTCCTCGCCGCAGATATAGGCGCCAGCGCCGCGATGCACCGCCATGTCGCAGTTGAACTCCGTGCCCAGGATCTTCTTTCCCAGGAAGCCGCGCGCGTAGGCCTCGCGGATGGCGTTCCATAGCCGCTCGGCGGCCAGCTCGAACTCCCAGCGAATGTAGATATAGACCTGCTCGGCGCCGACGCAGTAGGCCGCCAGGATGAGGCCCTCGATGAGCTGGTGTGGGTCGCGCTCCATGAGCTGCCGGTCCTTGCAGGTGCCCGGCTCGCTCTCGTCGGCGTTGGCCACCACGAAGCGAGGAAAGACGCCGGCAGGCATCAGGCTCCACTTGCGCGCCGTCGGGAAGAAGGCGCCGCCGCGGCCGCGCAGGTTGGCTCGCGATACCAGTTCGGACACCTGGGAGGGCGCCATCTCGCGCAGCGCCTTGCGCAACGCTGTGTAGCCGCCGTGCTCCAGATAACGCTCGATCTGGTGTTGATCCGGATCGTCGATATAACGAAAGAGGAGTGGCCCGCGATTCATCCGGGCCGCCGAGGGCTGATTCACTATCGGCATCGCGCGCGCCCTCCTCCCCGGTTGGCGGAGGTACCGCTCGCCCGATCTCGCTCCGCCCGGCCCATGGCCGAGAACCAGGAGGAGAGGAGTGCCGCTGTCCTGGCTTCTCGCGTCGCGCGTCTCACATCCCACATCTCACATCGCCTCCGCTCGAAGCTGCGCGAGGATGGCATCCAGCTTTTCGGGCGTCAGATCCTCATAAATGCGGTTGTTGATCAGCATGGCTGGCGCGTTGGAGCAGGCGCCGATGCACTCTACCTCGCGGAGGGAAAACAGACCATCCGGGGTTGTCTCGCCACAGCGAATTCCAAGCCGCTCTTCCAGATGCCGGGTGAGCTTCCGGCCACCCAGCAACGCGCAGGAGAGGGTGCGGCAGACTTCCAGCACGTACTTCCCCGGTGGCTGGCGGTGGAAGATCGAATAGAAGGTGACGGATTCATACACATCCACCGACCGGCAACCGACGATCCGGGCCACCTCGCGCATGGTATCGTCGGAGATCCAGCCATACTCTCGCTGAGCCAACTGCAGGACCGGCAAGATGGCCGAGCGCCGGTCCGGATAGCGAGAGAGGATCTCTTGAAGCTCGCCGGCGCACGTCTCCGCCAGGCCGCGGCGCTCCTCGCTCATCGATCCACCTCCCCAAGCACGATATCAATGCTGCCGAGTATGGCCACCAGGTCCGCCACAAGCCGGCCCTCGCAGATCTTGGGGAGCGCCTGCAGGTTGATGAAGGAGGGCGGTCGGACACGGCAGCGGAGGGGGCGCGGGCTCCCATCACTCACGAGGTAGAAGCCGATCTCCCCCTTGGGGCCCTCGATGGGCCGATACACCTCGCCCGCGGGCGGGCGAATGCCCTCGGTGACAAACTTGAAATGGTAGATGAGCTCTTCCATGCTGCGCTTGATCGCTTCGCGAGGCGGCAGGGTGTAGCGCCAATCCTGGATCTTATAGTCGCCCTCGGGCAGGTGTTCCAGTGCCTGGGTGATAATCCGGTGGCTCTCGCGCATCTCCGCGATGCGCACGCGGTAGCGGTCGTACACATCGCCGCGCTCGCCCACCGGAATGTCGAACTCGAAGCGGTCGTAGACGCAGTAGGGCTCCGCTTTGCGCAGATCGTGCGCCACGCCCGAGGCACGCGCCACGGGTCCGCTGGCGCCCAACGCAATCGCGTCCGCTGCCGACAGCTCGCCCACGCCCCGGGCGCGCTGCAGGAAGACGGGGTTGCGCGTGAGCAGCCCCTCGTAGTCATCCACGCGCGAGGGAAAGACCGCCAGGAAGTCGCGCAGCTTCTCGATCCACCCGGGAGGCACATCCAGCGCCAGGCCGCCGATCCGGATGTGGCTGGTCATCATGCGCACGCCAGAGAGCTCCTCGAAAAGGTCGAGGATCTGGTCGCGCTCGCGGAAGGTATACCAGAAGGGCGTCACCGCGCCCAGGTCAAGGCTGTGCGTGCCAAGCCAGACCAGGTGGCTGCAGATGCGCTGCAACTCCACCAAGATCACGCGCAGGTATTGCGCGCGCTCCGGCGCCTCGATGCCCAGGAGCTTCTCCACCCCCAGGCAGAGGGCGAGGTTATTGGAGAGCGGCGCCAGGTAGTCCATCCGGTCGGTGATCGGGATGCACTGGTGGTAGGTCTTATCCTCAAAGGTCTTCTCGAAGCCGGTGTGCAGATAGCCGAGGTGCGGCACGCAGCGCACCACGGTCTCGCCCTCCAGATCGAGGACGAGACGGAGCACCCCGTGCGTGCTCGGGTGCTGCGGTCCCATGTTGAGGACCATCGTCTCGGTCCGGATCTCCGGAGTCAGGCTCTCAGTCGTCGCATCCATCAACATGCCCCCACTGAAACCGGCTCCTGCTCAACACGAAGGCAGAAAGGCATCAGGCTCCCCCTCCAAATCCGTCTCCGTGCTTTCGGGTTCCCCCATCGCGAGGTCAGCCTCAAGCAGCCCGCGACTATAGCGCGCGCGTCTTCGTGAAACTGACCGCCACCTTCCCCATTGGGAAATCCTTGCGCAAGGGATGGCCCTCCCACTCATCCGGCAACAAGATGCGGCGCAGGTCGGGGTGGTTGCGGAAGCAGATCCCGAAGAGATCGAACACCTCCCGCTCCAGCCACTCGGCGCCCGGCCATAGGGCCACGGCGCTCTCGATCACCGCGTCCTCCTCTGGCACGCCTACCTTCACGCGCAGGCGAACGTTGCGCGAAAGTGATTTCAGGTGGTAAACGATATCAAAGCGGGGTTCTCGCGGCAGGAAGTCCACCGCGGTGAGATCGGCCAGGAAGTCAAAACGCAGGTGCGGGTCATCGCGAAGCAGCTGCAGCACCGGGAGAAGGCCCTCCCGGGCGATCACCAGCGTCTGCTCCCCGCGAAAGGTGCTGGCATCCCGGAAGTACTCCGGAAAGCACTCGCGCACCTTCTCAACCGCGACACACTTCTCCGCCTGAGTCTCGCTCACGTCCATCACTCCCTGTGGGCATCCGCCCGGAGACATCACGCCGGAGGAACACGCCTCCGCGCAGGCGCACCCTTTCCCCGTGCTGGAAAGGTGGCTCGCCAGGGCAGGGTGGCCGTCGCCAGTGGCCCCCGTCTTACCCGCTCCACGCCGGCACTCATCCGCGGAGTGGCCGGTCCTGCCGGATCTGCTCGTGGATCTGCAGGAGCGCCGAGATCAGCGCCTCGGGACGCGGCGGGCACCCCGGCAGGTAGATATCGACCGGGACGATCCGATCGACGCCCTGCACGACGGCGTAGTTGTTGAAGACGTTGCCGGTCGAGGCGCACGAGCCCATCGCGATCACCCACTTCGGCTCCGCCATCTGGTCGTAAATGGCCCGGACCGCCGGGGCCATCTTCCGGCTAAGCCGCCCGGAGACGATCATCAGGTCGGCCTGCCGGGGCGAGGGGCGGAAGACCTCCGCGCCAAAGCGCGAGAGATCGGCGCGGGCGCCTACGGTCGCCATCATCTCGATGGCACAACACGCCAGACCAAAGGTCAGTGGCCAGATGGAGGACTTACGCGCCCAGTTGACCATCGCCTCGACGGTCGTCACGAAGACGTTCTCCTTGACCTGCTCTTCCAGTGGGCTCATCGCCCCCCCTTCCCGGGCCACCGGCCTCACTCCCAATCGAACGCCCCTTTCCGCCAGGCATAGACATAGCCGACAAGGAGAATCGCGACAAAGAGCGCCACCGTACCCAAGCCGGCCAGCTTCAACTGCCCGGCATGCGATACGGCCCACGGCCAGAGGAAGACCACTTCCAGGTCAAAGAGGATAAAGAGGATGGCGACCACGTAGAACTTGACGTCGAAGCGGAGGCGCGCGCTGCCCACGGGAAGGGAGCCGCACTCATACGCCGACTCCTTTGCCGCCGAGGGCCGCTTCCTCCCCGTAAATGAGGAGAGCAGGATCATGGTCACCGCGAAGCCGATGGCCATCACCAGCATCACCAGGATGGGAAAATAGTCTGCCAGCACCCGCTTGCTCCTCCCAACGGCCCTGGAAGGGATCAAGGGGAGCCCAGGCACCACCCGACGCCAAGACGGGCGTCCCTGCCCCCCCTCAACTCTCCGGAACCCGAACTCGCCGCGCCCTCCCCTTGACCTCCCACCGGCACGACGCGCTCGCGATGCGCACAGCACGCCTCCCTAGAAAGGGAAACAACGGAACGCTTGCTCTAGTTCCATGGAGAGCAGGCGCTCCGTTGTTAGTTTACCCAACTTACTCTTTGATAAACTTACGCTTCTGTTTGCGGATGCCTTGATCGGCCTTTTTCTCGTCGTAGGCCCACATGCCGGGCTTCAGGTAGGAGAAGCACGTGTAGGCTGAAAGCAGGGAAGCGATCAGGTAGGCATGCGTGCGTCGAACCACGTTCACTTCGGTGAAGAGCGTCACGAAGTGGACGCCCTTCTTGCCGTAGGGCTCCATGATCTGGCGCAGCAGGTCGAAGGTGGAGGTCTGAACATTCTCCGGGTCCTCGCGCATCGCCTCCAGTACCGCGAGCCGCTCGTCGCTCAGGGCCACCAGCTCATCCACGTCGCCGGGCGAGTAGGAGACGGTGAAGTCGGTCGTCATGCCCCGGCCGCGCGGTTGAAGCTGGAAGCACCCGCCGCACAGCGGCAGATCGAGACGGTCATAGAAAGGGCCAAACTCGAGGGCCAGGTTGTTGGCGTTGTTCAGCCATCCGGTGAAGCTCTTGCCCCCGGTGAGCAGCGTGATCTCGATCACATCCGGTTGCGTCGGGAAGAGCGCGCGCAGATCGCCATAGACAGGGAGCGTGCCTGCCAGGCGGTGCTCGTAGCGGATCGGCACGGAGACCTTTGCCGGCGCCTCTTCCGGCACCGTTCCCTCAGGAACCGGCTGGCCGGCGATCATCACCCGCGGGTCCTTGACGCTCTCGATCAGGTCCCCCTCGAATCCATCCTCGGAGAGCTCCACATCGACCGGCTCGCCATCCTCGTTCACGAAATAGGGGAGGTAGGGCAGCTCCAGGATCTCCGGAATCTTGTGCGTCAACCGGGGCACCGTTCCAGCCAGGCGCCAGCGCTCGCCGCCAACCCAGGCAAAGCGCTCGTCCGCGCCCATCGCGCCCCATACGGCGCCAAACGCGGCATTGTAGTCGCGCTCGCCGGGCGAAAGCTCGTAGATCGCCTCGATGATCTCGCTGATGCGGTGCGACCTGCGGTCTGCCAGGATCGCCGCCGTCTCGGCGATCTCTTCGTCGGTGACGTGAAACTCCCTCGGCTCGCCGCCCTCCTCGGGCGCGGCCGCGCCCGCCTCGATGAGCTGCTCGGTGAAGACTTCCAGGGTCTGGTTGAACTCGC
>DUUU01000314.1 GCA_012841485.1 Armatimonadota bacterium | reverse complement strand
TGCCCGCATGAGAATGAGCGGCACCTGCGGCGCCATCTCCTTCGCGTCGTTGTGGTAAAGGCTGGCGGCCAGGGCAAAAATCCCGAGAGGCTTGCCCGGCTGGCCGTAGCTATCTACTTGCGAGAGGCGGTCGAACCAGCGCAGAAGACTCGCTTTGGCGTCGCCTAACGTGGAGTGCAGCCAATCGCGGACCACAGCGCGCCCGCCATTTCCGGTGAGCGCCGTCGCGTAGAAGGGTGTCATGTCCGCAGCGAGCGCATCAGGACCACGGTGGGGCGCCAACAGCAACTCCCGCACGACCGCGGGGTCCGGCTTCTGCAACAGCGTGAGGAACGAGAAGCCTGCCCCCTGGTTGGTCCAGAAGAGGTAGTCCACACCACGGAGATCGAGACGCGAGTCGTCTCGGCTAAGGAGGGCATTGGCCGCCTTGCCGAAACGCTCGCCGCATTCCTTGCACACGCCCGCGCTCTTGCCGTTGGGAAGACCGAGCGACTCGAAGGCGTTGCTGTTGATCGAGACCAGCGGCACTCCCGAAGACTGGCCGCCCGGCACCCCTTTGAGAGGGACCGGCAGGCGCTCGGCGATAGGCTTGCGCTTGCCACAGACCAGGCACTGCGTTTTGCTCGCCTCGTCGGGGGCGGCACCCCCCAGGCAGCGTGCAGCCCAGAACTCCTGCACGTCCGGACTCTGCACCACCAGATGGCCGGCCACGCGAAACGTGATGAGATCGCTGGGTTCCATCGCGGGGTCCAGACGCTCCACGGATGGCGGTTCACAATGCCACTGGTCCAGGAAGGCCAGTATGGCCTTTATCTCCGGGGATCCGGTCGCCTCGGCGCACTCTTCCAGGAGCGCCCGATACTTGGCATGTTTTTTGTCTGCAGGGCGATCCTGAAAAGGAATCCCCAGTGAGTAGACGGGTGTATCAGCCAGGAGCGTCGGCTTGACTGACGCCGTTCGCTTGGCAGGGAGGATAGGGACCAGGATCTCCTTACCCTTGTCCTTCTTACCCCCACTCCCATCGGTCGTGCGGACGATCCCCAGGTAAACGCCCTCTGGGCTCAGGTCGATGATCCAGGGCACCGGCTTGCGGTCATGGAGCGGCGGGGGGAGCTTGCCGACGATGATCTCGGCATCTCGCGCCAGTTGCTGGAGAATCATGCCTTGCCTCCCTTCGGCGGGCGCAGGTTGAAGGTCACCTCAGGCACGTGCAAGACACCTTCCTCCAGACGAGCGTTGAAGAAGTGGGGAATGTGTGCCCCATCCTCCTGATACTCGATATCGAGGAGCATCAATCCAAGCTCATCGGTGAGCGCGATCGCCCGTTCCGAACCATCCGGCTCGCCGAAGTCAGCAGCGAACTCGCGGCAACCCAGGTAGGGCCGGTGGAAGCACTGCCCGCGCTCCACCCGGCGGCGGAACTGATCGCGGTACTTGGCGGGGTCCTCCGCAACTCCGGGGGCGACTTCAACATCCGCCTCAATGAGGTAGGTGACGTCACGCAGGCCTAGGGTGTGCCTGGGCGTATGGCACTCATTGATATCGATGCCGTTGCTGCGGGGTGAGGCACGGACGCTCACTTCGTTGCGCAGGATGGAGAAGTGGCGGATCGGCTTGAGGACGTGGATGGCACGCACGCGCCAGGTAAACTCAGGCTTCCAGAAGATCGCCTCGAGCACGCCGCGTGCGGCGGAAGGCGTCATCACCTCATAGCTCACCCGTTCCACCTTCATCTCCGGGCGCGTGAAGCAGGCGTAATCGCCCCAGACTTTCACGACTACCGGTGGGTACTCCAACAGAATCCCTCCTTTCATTGCGATATCAGCACACGAGATCGGCCGGGTCACTGGCCAATGGGCAGATGCCATGGACGGAGTCGTATCCTTCGCGCCAGCGCCAGAGACCCGAGCCGGGGACCACTTCCTGGACGCTCCCGGCGGATAGCCATTCGAGGAACTGGTGGCGGTAGACAGCCACGGAATGCTGCTGCGCCTTTCGCCACACTTCGCGAGTGACGCGACCGGCTGTCTGAGCGGCGGATACGATCTCGTCGACTGCTGTTTGGTCGTATGCCACGAGAAGCGATACCGTATCCTGGTCGATGAGGCGGAACTTCTCCGCCACGGTGGCGAATCGCAGGTACTCGCGGTCACGCTGGATCTCTTTCTGATCAAGGCACACGTCCTGGTAGAGGCGCCGGAAGTAGGCGGCAAACAGATCGGGGTTGTTCAGATCGATGCCCGACTCGCCGAGCATTTGCCGGGCGTGGTCGAACGCCGTGCGGTAATCGCCGCGGGGCATGCCACCTTCAGCCGGCACGAAGAGGATCACCTCGCCTTTGCAGAGACGGCCCTCATGGTCACGCAACTGCCCCTCCCGGTTGCACCGGCCGGCCGCCTGCACGATCCGGTCTAGCGGACCCAAAGCCCGGAAAACAGCAGGGAAATCCATATCCACGCCGGCCTCGATGACCTGCGTGGCGATCAGCCGGCACGGTAGCCCCGCCTTCAGGCGGCGGCGCACCTCCGCCAACACGGCACGCCGGTGGGCTGGGCAAAGGAGCGTGGAGAGATGCAGCGCATCCGGATCGCGCAGGGCATCCAGCACGGCGAGGGCATCCTTGCGCGTGTTCAGGATCACGGCGCACTGCTCGCGGGCACACACCGCTTCGGCCACGTCCTGCCAGCTCCAGGGGTCCGCCGGCTGGTGATACTCCACTCGCTGTAGCGCCTTGAAATGTGATTCTGGATCATCGACAATCTCGCGGGCCGGTGGCAGGCCGCGCAGGTACTCGCTCTGGTCTGCCAAGGCCGGCTGCGTTGCGGTGCAGAGCACGATGGTTACGCCGTAGCGAGTCACCAGGGTCCTCAGCACATCGAGGATGGGTACCAGCAGTGGGAGAGGAAGCGTCTGGACCTCGTCCAGGATCAGCACGCTCCGAGCTATCCTGTGAACCTTTCGGCACCGGCCCGGCCGGTTGGAGAAGAGACTCTCGAAGAGCTGGACCGTCGTCGTCACAACCAGCGGTGCATCCCAGTTCTCGCTCGCCAGCCCTCGCCATCTCTCCGTTTCCTCATCCTCCCCCTCGGGGTCAATAGCCGAGTGGTGCTCCAGAACGGCGCGCGCGTCGCCGAAGATGCCGCGGAACACATCCGCTGTCTGCTCAATGATACTCGTATAAGGTATCGCGTAGATGATGCGCTGGTGGCCATGCCGCAACGCGTGGCTGAGGGCGAACGCGAGGGACGAGCGCGTCTTTCCTCCTCCGGTGGGCACTGTCAGCCGAAAGACGCCTGGGGGAAGGCTGGCCTTCTTGATGCAGTCGTTGTAGACCGCACGCCTCACGGAGTTGGTGGCGGTGTCGGGAGAATCCGCCATGAGGCGCCGCTGTGCCCGGTCCAGTGCTTCCCACATGCCGGCAAGAGATGTGGTCGGGCTGCGGTGGCTGGCGGCGCCGGGCGTGAAGTGCTCTTCTGTCGCCAACGAATCCGCATCGACGAGGCAGGAGTAGAGCATCCGGAGCAGCATCTCCGCCTCGAAGGCCGATGCTGCCAGGCCCTGGGCCTCAGCCTCAAGCCGGGGTGTGAGGGGCAGCGCGGGATTGGCCAGTACCTGCCGGGCGCATCCCATCGCTCCAGATACCTCCGGGCTCCCGCCGGCGGTTACCAGCCGTGGCTCCGCGTCCTTTACATCCGGTATCCCCCCGTGGTGCCCCAGGATGAGCGGTGCAAGGAGCGGATGGTGCTCGACCGCAAGCAGCGCGCCGGCCGTCTTATGATCCACCCCCCCGCGGGGCGGCTTGCGTCCCATCCGCTTCGCCTCGTGGCAGGCACGGAGGTATGCCTGGAACGCGGAGCTGCACTTGCCGGCATCATGCAGCCATGCGGCAGACCGGGCGAGTTCTGGCATCCCAAGTGGCTCGGCGAACGCCGCAGCCCGTTCGGCGGCGCGCTCGACATGCACTTCGAGCGGCTCGAACTCTTCCTCTCCGTCACGTGGGGTGTGCGCGAAATAGCCTGAGGCCATCATACCCTCCCTCTGCAGACGTGCGTAGAGCTAGACCCTGGAGTGCTACCGGGTTGGCGCTCTATTCACGGGCGGGCCTGGGGGCTCCTGCCGGGGTGAGCGGACACGCGTATGCGAGTATCCGCGCTACGTCCAGGCAAAGCCCTGTCTGGAGCACCGGACGCCAGACCGCAGCGTTCAGGTGCAGCGAAGAAGCTCTGCTCCTTGCGTCCGACTCGGAGGCGCACTGTGTGCGTGGTACATCCTCACCCTCCCGTTCCGATGGCAGCTTGATCTACCCCGTCTACGCTAGCACGTTACACTCCGCCGGTGTTGGTCACCAGCAGGCGGGTGGAAAGCGGGGGCTCGGAGGGCAGACGGGTTGGCCCTTTATTCGACGCAGAGCAGTGTACTCTTGCCAGGAGAGGCGAGCGAGGGCGTATGCCCAGGTTTGGAGACACGCGCGAGTGCCCATGGAACCGGGCGCCGGGGTTGCACTACGGTTCAGGGAGAGTGGAATGGTTCCCGGGAGGCGCTCCGGGAGTGGGAGCGCCCTGCTTCGCTTAGCGACCGCGAAGGAGGCGGTCGACCGGAGCATGGTCATCCGTGAGGAGGATGGCCTTCTTCAGATCGGGCACGGGGACAATGTTGCCGGCGCGCGTCTCGAAGCCCGGAAGCTTGATCCGGCCGGCGCGGACCGCCTCCTGGGCCCGGCGAATCAGGGCGTCGCGGGTCAGCCGCTGCGGCGTTCCCTTGAAGGCCATGATCACGGTGTTCCAGCTACTCTCCGCCTGGAAGAGATAGGGCGTGGTGAAATGGGCGCCCATCGTCCTCAGCAGCGCGGTGATGATGCCGTCGTTGGCGTGGCCCACCTGGGCAATCACGTTGTAGGCGACGATGCCCCCCGGGCGCAGGCACTTGCTCACCTGCTCGAAGAACTCACGCGTGGTGAGATGCGCCGGGATGGTGGAGCCGTAGCGGTTGCGGCTGTAGGCATCGATCAGAATGTAGTCATACTTCTTCCGGGTGCGCTTCACATAGGCGCGACCATCGGCCACGACCAGGTTGAGCCGGGGTCCGGGCTGCACCGCGAAGAACCGCTTGGCCACGGCGACGACCTGGGCATCGACGTCCACCACATCCATGCGCACGTTGGGGTGATCCTTGAGGAAACGCTTGGGGATAGAGCCGCCCCCGAGGCCGAGCATCAGGACATCCTTGATGTCGGGCTTGAAGAGGAAGGCGGCGCTGAAATAGTCGCAGTACTCAAAGGCGCCGGACGCGGGGTCAGCAACGCTCATCTGGCTCTGGGGGGCGTTGTCGAAGTAGAGGATGCGCATGCCGTCTTCCTCGCGCACGACGATGTGGTGGTAGCTGCTGTCTCGCTCGTAGATCACGTTGGCGGAAGCCCCGCTGCCAGCCAGCAGCAGGAGGGCCAGGCCCGCCGCGGCGGGCTTCAAGCGCATTCCAAGCGCGGCGAGGGCGGATAGTACCAACATGGTGCCTCCCAATGCCACCGTCAGGAGCTTCACGCTCCCGAAGGCGTCGATCAAGTAGAAGCCCATCAGGATGGTGCCAAGGATGCTGCCCACCGTGGAGAGCGCGGAGACGCTCCCCGCCACCTTGCCCGTCTGCTCCACGGCTTGCGCGAGGAGGCGGATGGCAACCGGCGAGACGGTGGCCATGAGCAGCGAGGGGACCACGAAGAAGAGGGCACACGCCACCAGGGCATGCAACCCGAGCGGGAGCGCAGAGTCGAAGATGCGCTCCGAGACCGTCTCATCCAGCAGGGGGATGAAGAGGATGTAGACTCCGGCGCCGGCCATTGGCACCACGAGCGTGCGCCGGCCCGGCCAACGGTCGCCCGCTTTGCCGCCGAGCCAGTAGCCGAGGCTCATCGAGATCAGGAAGATGGTGATCACGGCCGTCGTCTCGCGCAAGGCAGTGCCGAAGGTCTTGCCGATGATGCGAAAAGCGAGAACCTCCAGGGCCATGAGCACGGCCCCGCTGCCAAACACCGCTATCCTCAACGCCATGCGGTTGCTCCTCCTGCCGGGTCTGCGCGCGCAAGTCGGGGGCAGGGGCGTCGCCGATGCCGCCAGAAGCTCTCCCTGGCCCCAGGCCTTTCCGGCCGCGGCCCCTCCGCGCCGGCACTCCAGTATAGCACGCGCCGCTCAGAGGCGTCAACGGACGGATACGGCTTGCGCAAGGAGGATGGCGGCCGGCGGGAGAACTCAAAGGAATGTCTGGAGGCGCGAGAAGCACCCTTGGTCTGGCTGCGCCCAGACGTTCCGCCCCGGTACAGACCAATACTCCGCGCCGGGGCGAATGGGAGGAGATAGAATGCGATTGGTTCTTCTGGGCGCCCCGGGCGCCGGCAAAGGCACTCTCGCCAAGCAACTCTCCAAAGCCCTTGGCGTCGTTCATATCTCGACGGGCGACATCTTCCGCGAGGAGGTTGCGGCCGGCACGGAGCTGGGCAAGAAGGCAAAGAGCTATATGGACCGCGGCGCCCTGGTGCCCGATGAGGTTGTCATCGGCATGGTGAAGCAGCGCCTCTCCCGCCCCGACGTGAACGCGGGCTTCATCCTCGACGGCTTCCCCCGCACCGCCCCCCAGGCCGAGGCCCTCGATAGGGTTCTTGAGGAGAGCAGCCGGCCTCTCGATGCCGTGCTCGACATCGTGGTACCGGAGGAGACCGTCGTCCGCCGCCTCTCCGGCCGGCGCGTCTGCCGCGGGTGCGGAGCGATCTACCACGTCGATACCATGCCCACGAAGCAAGAAGGCGTCTGCGACAAGTGCGGGGGCGAGGTCTACCAGCGCGATGACGACCAGCCCGAGGCGATTCGCCACCGTCTGAGGGTCTACGCCGAGGCAACCGCGCCGCTGACCGACTACTACCGCACCAAGGGGCTCCTGCGCCCGGTGGATGGCACCGGAACGCCCGAAGAGGTGCTCGGCGCAGCCCTGGCGCTGCTCAAGGGATAGCGCACCGCGTGAAGCATGAAGGCATGGAAGCGCGGCCCGCACCCGCGGTGGACGCGGCTTCCATCCTTCCCTGCTTCGCTCCTATCGCTATGGGAGGAAGGCGCGCAACACCGCCAGCTCGCCGGCCGATTCGATCTCGTAGCGGCCGGCGGCGCCGGGGATGAGGAGCGTTTCGCCGCGACGCAATGCCTCGGGCGCGCCCTCCCCGGCGCGCACGTGGCCTTCCCCCATCACCGCAGTGAGCGCGTGGAAACTCATCCCCCCGGTATCCGACTCCAGCAGCCCCGTGACGACCAGCTTCTCGACAGCAAACTCTGGACAAGTCACCAGGCGGGCCACCGTCGCCCCAGGCACTTCCCTCTCTTGCACCGGGCAACGCGGGTCGCGATCCTCCCCATACCGGATCACATCCAGCGACTTCTGAATGTGTAGCTCGCGCGGGCGACCATCGAGGCCAACGCGGTCCCAATCGTAGAAACGGTAGGTCACATCCGAGTTCTGCTGGATCTCGCAGATGATCAGGCCGCCACCGAGCGCGTGGACCGTGCCGGCGGGGATGAAGAAGCAGTCGCCAGGCGAGACGGGCACCTCCGCCAGCGTCTCCGGCACGCGTCCCTCGGCAATGGCGCTCTCCAGGGCCAGCCGGTCGATCCCCGGCTTCAGCCCGCACCAGAGGATCGCCCCCGGTTCCGCCGCCACCACATACCACATCTCGGTCTTTCCGAGAGAGCCGCCTTCGTTGGCGCCGGCGTAGGCATCATCCGGGTGAACCTGGACGGAGAGCCGGTCCTCACAATCGAGGAACTTGATCAAGAGCGGGAAGCGGCCGCGCCCCATCGCCAGGCCGCGCGGCCCGAGGAGCTCCTCCGGAAAGCGCTCGCGTAACGCACTCAGGGGCAAACCCGCGTAAACCCCGTTGCAGACCGCGCTCATCGCCCCCGGCTGATCTGACACCTCCCACGACTCGCCAATCCTCTTCTCTGGAGGCAGCAGTTTCCCCAGCACTCGCTCCAGACCGCGCCCACCCCACACGCGCTCCATGAAGAGATCACTGAACCGTAGCGGGTAAACGTCCATATCGCTCCGGGGTGCAGGGGGAGAAAAGCTCCGGAATCCTCCTTGCTCCCCCTGGATGCGGGGGAGGAGAGAGCCCCCTGCAGCTCCCGCCCTCCTCTCACGTTTTCTTCCCAGGTATCGATTCAGGCACCAGCCCCATGCCAGGGGCTTTTCACCCGCCACTCCTCCCACGAGGGACGCGGGTCTCCCCTATTCTCCATCATACCCGTCTTTCGCCGGCAGGACACAGGCGCCGTGCCCGGCGCGCCCCGGATCGAGCCACCCTGGCCGGGCCGGGGCGCGCTCGCCTAGAACTTGAAGGAGCCTTCGAGCACGAGGCGATCCTTGTTGCCGGTCGTGTCTCGTCGCCAGCCCACGTAGAGCCGCTGGTAGAGGCGGTAGGTCACGCTCCACTGCTCGCCGCTGTCCACGAACTGGCCCTGGCCCATGTCGCGATTGTAGGAGACGAAGAGCCGCGGCAGAACCTCCTTGCGCGCGTCGACACGCAGCGGCCGGTCGAAGCCATAGTCGAAGTTCACCTCGTCCAGACCGAGGGCCTCCGCCAGGCCCTCTTCAATCGGCTCGAAGACCTGTGGCAGCACGGTGCCGGCCACGATATCGACCACCTGATCGCGGAGGACTTCATCCATGATATCGCCCCGGGCCAGCGCCTCGAACTGGTCGGTGCGCGCCAGGATCGCCATCAGGCGATGCTGTGGCAGGTCCGGCGGATCGGAGGTCACGGCGACGTTGACGTTCGGGATCGTTCCCGTGACATGCATCGTGACGATGTATCGCCGGCGCTGCCCAGTGGCCGGCGCGGCGGCCCGAACGCGGGTGTCCGCGGTCAGGTCGAGACGGGCCACCAGCGACCCCGGCGTGTCGTAGGAGAAGAAGACGGTTCCACCGGGCTGCAGCCGGAAGGAAATACCGGCATAGCGCAGGTCGCCGCGCTCCACCGTAGCCCGCCCGCTGACCACCGGGTTGCTCAGCTTGCCCCGGATGCCGACGCCCGCGCTAACCCGCGCCGAGATGGCGTTCCCACGACGCACCCACGAGTCCTCATCGACCTCCATGTCGATATTCAGCGCCGGATCCAGGAGCCCCAGCGGCGGCCGTGGCAGGCGCGGCGTGATCTCGGATGGCACGTTCATCTGCGCCTTTGACACCTGCAGCTTGCCTGTGAGCACCGGTGCCGTCAGCCTGCCGACCAGGGCCACGTCGCCACTCGTCACGCCCTTGATCCCCAGGCCATGCACGCCGGCCAGATCGCGCACCCCCATCTGAAAGCGGTCGGCGTGCAGGCGCACATCGAGCACCTGATCTCCCTGGGCCCGGATCCCGGCCCGGCCGGTGGCGCTGAGAAGGCCTCCTCCATCCGACTTCGCCGAGAGTTGCTCCACGACGATCCAGGGGCCCTCCAGGCGCAAGCGCGCCTCCACCTCGCGGAGGTGGCTGTCGAGGGCCGCCAGCTTCACCTGGCCCTCATGCAGCTCGATCCGCCCATCCATGTTCGGCTCGCGGAGCGTGCCCGTGACAACGATCTCGGCCATCGCCTTGCCCGACGCAGACTCAACGGCATCGAGCAGCGGGCGCACCTCAGGCGTGCTGGTCACCTTGATCCCGGTGCTCTGATCGTTGGCGAGCATCGCTGTAGAGAAATCGAACTGCGAGAGCGACACGCTCAACTGGATCGGCTCGTCGGTCGGGATCTCCAAGGGGTCCCAGCGGAAAGGTACCGAGCCAGAGAGCGTGCCCGCGATTGGACCCTGCTCCAGATCGACACGCCCAAACTCCACGCGGCGCTCCGTGAGGCGCACGTCGTTGGCTTCGATGCGCGAGAAGCGCATTCCGGCGATGGTGGCGTCGCGCACGACGATCCTCGCGTCCGCCTCGGGGATATCCGTCGTGCCCCCCACGTTCGCCGACAGATCGACGTGTCCGGTGAGCTTGCGTCCATTCGGGAGGAGTGGCCCGAGCGCCTCCAGCGAGAAGTCGTTCCCGGCCACCGTCAGCGCCATCGGCCCGTCGAGATCGACATGACCGCGCGCGATCAGCTCCCCGCCATTCGTGCGCACTCTCAGATCGCGCACAGTCACGAGGTTGCCCTTGATATCGGCATCGGCGGTCACCCCCGCGAGCTTGTAGGTGCCCGCAACCAGGTTCGAGCCGGTCAGGGCCACCTGCATCTCGGGATCGAACAGCGTTCCGGAGAAACGGACGCTCCCATCAATATCGCCCACGAGCGGGGTCGGAAGCGAATCGACCCGCGCCATCAACTCCTGCGCCGGGGGGAAGCGGCGGAGGAGAGAGAGCGCGCTTGCCATCGAGCGCAGCCCCTCCAGGCAGCCATCCCTCGTCACGATCTCGCCTGCGAGCCGGCCCCCCGGCCCCCTGGCAATCGATCCCGAGAGCGCGCACTCCTCGCCAACAATCGCGATCGCCGGGAAGTTCCACTCTTCGGGCGACCAGGTGCCCTCCGCCGAGACGGCGGTGATCCCGGATTCGCCCAGGCGCAGGCGCTGCGCGCGGGCGTTGATGCTCCCGCTCAGCGCGCCCGGCTTTCCGGCCAACGAGAAGCTGCCGCTCAGGCTCCCCTCCAGGGGCTCCGGCAGATCGGCAAGCACGCCGGGGAGCGACTCGGGAAGAAAGCGCCCGATCTGCGTTCCCTGCGTGGCAGAGGCCACCTTGCGCGCCAGATCGCGCGCCGCGGCCATCTCCGTCTCGCCGAGGTGAAGCTGGAGCGCGAGCTGCCCATCCGTGCCTCGCTGGAAGCTGCCGCGCAGATCCACGCCCTCGGAACGCAGGGCGAGATCATCCGCGGCCATGTGGCCTCGGTCCCAGCGCACCGTGGCGCCCGCGCTCTGGAATCGCGCCTCGCCGATGAGCAGATCCTCAAGCTGAAGACGCGCCTGGCCATCGAGTGCGCCGCGAGAGCCCTCCAGCGCGATCTCCGCCGCCACCGTTCCCGTGAGGGGATCTGGGAGGCCAGCGACCGCGTCGCGGAGGAGCGCCCCAAACCCGGCAGGACGAGCGCCCTTCTTGGGCTCCGGATCGAGCGCCGCTACCTTCAACGCCAGCGCGCGCAACGCATCGACATTCGTCTTGCCCAGGCTCAGATCCGTCGCCAGGCGGCCGTCTGCGCGCCTATGGATCTTGCCGCGCAGATCCACGCCCTCGGAGATCAGCACACCCTCCTGCAATGATATCTCATGGGGCGTCCAGGCGGCGGAGCCCGCCAGACGCTGTATTTTCAAATCACCCAGCTCGGCCTGAGCGAGAACTCCTTGCGCGCGCCCCGAGAGCTCCGGCCATCGTCCTGAGAGCGCGAAAGTGCCGTCGAAGCGACCACTCATGCCTGTCGGGAGCGCGGCGAGACGCTGCTGCTGCTCGCGGCCCGCCGGAGTGTCGGGGAAACGAACCGAGCGCAGGATCGCGTCGAGGCGCGCCAGATCCCCCTGCTCCACCGATGCGCTGAGCGAGAGCGCGCCGTCCGCGGCACGGAAGGTGGCGCGATCCACTCGGGCCACCTGCTCGCCCTGCGTCACCGTCAGCCCGGCCAACTCGATGTTGCCCGCGGCATACCCGATCTGGCTGGTCACCGCCCCCAGGTCCTGACCATTGACCTGCATCGCCGGTACGTTCACTTTGACGACAGCCTGCGGCTGCGTGAAGCGCCCCTCCACGCTGCCGGAGAAGCTCGCGGCCCCGGCGAGGTGCGCATAGGGGCTCGTGAAGCGGCTCAGGCGTTCCAGCGGCACAGCCGTGCCCACCACCTCGAGGGCGAGTGCATCTCCCGGTCGGATCCACCCGGAGAGGGCCACGCGGGCGGGCCCATCCTCGAGAAGAATCTCCTCCACGGTGATGGTCTGCGTCTTCAGCGCGCGGATGTCGCCCGATACGCCCTGGGGCCCGCGTAGACGGCCGCTCACCCGCTCCACGGGAACCCCGGCGAGAACGGCGTCATTCACCTGAAAATCGCCGGCGAGAATCAGAT
>DUUU01000028.1 GCA_012841485.1 Armatimonadota bacterium | reverse complement strand
CTTTCAACACGGTTCGCTACAGCGAGAAGATCCTCGAGGCCCATGGCATCTCCGTGGAAGTGGTGGATCTATCGGAGATTCTCGGGCGCATCGGGCGCCTCTATGACACCGATGGCCGGGTGCACGACAGGATCGCGCTCATTCGCGAGTACCAGCCGATGATGAATGTTCCAGAGGCATCGCTCTTGAAGATGGCGAAGCTGGCGGTCGTCCTCGACGAGTGGATTGAGGAGACCGGCGTAGTGGCCACGGCGATGCAGTGCTGGACCTCCATTGAGGAGTTCTACGGGGTGGCGCCATGCACGGTGATGAGCATGATGAGCAACCGCCTTCTCCCGAGCGCGTGCGAAGTCGATATCACCGGCGCGATCGGAATGTACGCGCTCACCCTGGCAACGGGCGTGCCCGCGGCGCTTCTCGATTGGAACAACAACTACGGCGAGGACCCGGACAAGTGCGTTCTCTTCCACTGCAGCAACGTGCCGAAGGCATGCTTCTCGCACATGCAGATGGGCTGCCAGGATATCGTCGGGAGCACGGTCGGCTTCGAGAACGCCCACGGCACCTGCGTGGGCCGCATCAAGCCGGGCCCGTTCACCTTCGCGCGCGTCTCCACCGATGATCTGTCGGGCCGCATCCGCGCCTACGCAGGCGAAGGCGAGTTCACAGAGGATCCCCTGGAGACGTTTGGCGGCGCCGGCGTCGCCCACATCCCGGATCTCCAGCGGCTGCTGCACTCGCTGTGCGCGAACGGATTCGAGCACCACGTCGCGATAGCACACGCGCGCGTGGCGCGCGCCCTCGGCGAGGCGATGGGCAACTACCTCGGGTGGGATATTCAGTTGCACAACGCCTAGACCGCATGATCTGGCAGCATGGGAAGAGACGCGCTCCGGCGGGAGCGCGGTTGCGACGCTTTGGCGCCCAGTCTCTTGGGTCGCCATGAAACAGGCCACGGAGAAGTGGCCCGATTGGGAGTAATCGCATGCCTTCTTACGAAAACGCTTTGGAAGCAAGCGGCGGCCTGGTGCGCCGCGTGACAACCGACCGGCAGAACCTCATGCGCCACGAGACCGAGGATTTCCTGCGCGCCGAGAGCGAGGCCTACAAGGAGCGGCAGGAGGAGTTCTGGCACCGAGACTACTCCTCACCCGAGGCGCTGGAGGCCTCCGTCGAGCCGAACCGGCGCCGCTGGCTGGAGGCCGTGGGCGACTTCGGGCCGGTCACCGGCGAGCCGCAGATAGAGCAGGAGCCGTTCTTCGAGGACGACCGCGTCGTGGCCCGATGGATCACGGTGCCGCTCTATGGGAATCTGCGCGGGCGGGGCGTTCTGGCGCTGCCCAAAAACGCCTCGGGCCGGCTTCCCCTCGTGATCGCGCAGCATGGCATCGGGAGCTCTCCGGAGCGCGTCTTCGGTTTCGGTGATGACTCCGGTATCTACCACGGCTATGGCCGGCGTCTGGCGGAGGAGGGGTATGCGGTTCTGGCGCCGTTCAACATCACCGAGGCCG
>DUUU01000313.1 GCA_012841485.1 Armatimonadota bacterium | reverse complement strand
TATGCGGCGGCGAGCCAGTTCGCAACCCGGCTGGAGCAGAAAGGGCTGCTGGTCCGCCGTCATGACGCGCGTGACCGGCGGCGCGCTGCGCTTCGGCTGAGCGCGCGGGGCACTCAGGTGGTGGGTCAGGCCGCGCGTCTGCGCGGGGAACGCCTGCGGGCGATCCTGGCGCGGATGCCGGAGGAGAAGCGCCTGGCGCTTCTCGATGGTCTCGAGGCGTTTCTTTTCCATGCCTGGGAAGACGCCGCGGCCATCGAGCGCCTGTGCGGGCGCTGCCGCATCCCGCACTCGCCGCGGTGCGTGGTGAATCGGATGGCCCTGGCGCGGACCGGGCGCGGCGTGAAGCAGTCGAGTGAGGATCCGCAGTCCGCGGCTCCAGAGGGCGGTGGGAGCGTTCCGAATGCGTGATACATCCCGGAGGCCGCGAGAGCAACGTGGGTGCTATCCGGGTGCTTTCCAAAGGAGAAGAGTGTGAGCGAAAGCAAGGTGAGTGTGGACCAGGTGCGTGAAGCCCTCGGGAAGGTGATGGACCCGGAGCTACAGCGAGACCTGGTGTCGCTGGGAATGATCCAGGAGCTGAGAGTGGACGGCGGCGCCGTCTCGTTTGACCTGGTGCTGACCACGCCGGCGTGCCCGCTGCGCAACCAGATCCGCGAAGCGGCAGAGGCCGCCGTGCGCGCCGTGCCGGGGGTCACGGAGGTGCGCGTGCGGGTGACGAGCAAGGTCTCCTCAGGACCGAGCGCGGATCAGGCGTTGCTGCCGGGCGTGAAGAACGTGATCGCGGTGGGCAGTGGCAAGGGAGGCGTCGGCAAATCCACGGTGACGGTGAACCTGGCCGTGGCGCTCGCGGAGGCGGGGGCACGCGTCGGCATCCTGGACGCCGACATTTACGGGCCGTCGATCCCGCTGTTGATGGGGGCGGACGAGCGGCCCGTGCTGGTAGAGGGACGCTTGCGCCCGCTGGAGCGGTATGGGGTGAAGCTGATGTCGCTCGGCTTCCTCATCGATGGGAACGCGCCGGTGATCTGGCGCGGGCCGATGGTCGCGGGCGCGGTGCGCCAGCTCCTCTCGGATGTGGAATGGGGCGAGTTGGACTACCTGGTGGTGGATCTCCCGCCTGGAACCGGCGACGCGCAGCTCACGCTCGCCCAGTCGGTCCCACTCACGGGAGCGGTGATCGTGATGACCTCTCAGGATGTGGCGCTCAGCATCGCCAGCAAGGCGCTCCTGATGTTCCGGAAGATGGATGTGCCGGTGCTGGGCGTCGTGGAGAATATGAGCAGCTTCGTCTGCCCTCACTGCGAGCATGAGACGCCGATTTTCGGCCCGCGAGGCGGCGGCGAGAGGGCGGCCGTGGCGCTGGATGCCCCCTTCCTGGGGAGTGTGCCGCTCGACCCGGCGATTGTGGAAGAGAGCGATCAGGGCACGCCGAGCATCGCCGCGCACCCGGACTCGCGCCAGGCAGATGCCTTCCGAAAGATCGCGAGCGCGATGGCCGCGCAGGTGAGCGTGCGCAATTTGAAGGAGCAGGCATAGCGGGATGGGGAGGAAGTCATCCAATCGGGCGTTTGCGCACCGTCCCCCAGAGTGCCTCCAGAACGTGCGCTTTATCCTCATGGAGACACAGTTTCCTGGCAACATCGGCTCCACGTCGCGCGCCATGAAGACGATGGGCCTGACTGACCTCGTGTTGGTGCGACCAACGCCTTTTATCGACGTGCCCGAGGCACGCAACCTCGCCCATGGCGCGATCGATGTCCTGGAGAACGCGCGCAGTGTCGAGACCATCGAGGAAGCGATTGGCGATCTCACCTTGCTGGTGGGGACGACGAACCGGCGACGCATCGGCGTGCTCCCCGATCTGCGTCCTGTTGTCGAAGCGGCGAAGCAGATTGCCGAGATGGCGCGCCAGGGGTATCGCGTGGGCGTCCTCTTCGGGAGGGAAGATTGTGGTCTCTCTACGCGCGACCTGACGCACTGCCAAGCGATCGCGACGATTCCTGCGGCGGCGGGAATGCCGTCGCTCAACCTCTCGCACGCGGTGCAGGTGGTGGCGTATGAGATCTTTCAGGCCAGTTTGGGAAAGATGCTGTGCAAGCAGGCCGATCTGGCTGATATTGCCGAGCAGGAGGCGCTGATCCGGCGCGTGAACGCCCTGATGCTCTCCACCGGTTTTCGGCCGTTTCGCGACGACCCGGAGGCGTTCGCGCACACGCTGCGCCGCGTGTTCGGGCGCGCTGGCATGGAGCGCCGCGATGTGCGCGCTTTGCACAAGCTGATCGCCACGCTGCAGCGTTGCGTCACCACCGAGGCGGTTGGAGACGACGAGGAGCCATAGGCCGGGGAGGCTTCTCTCCTCCGGTTTTGCCATGGAGTGCCTGGGTAAATAGACTCGGGCGTGCAATGCCCCGAGAGGAGAGGAAGATGAGCAGGGCTACCAGCACAACGGTGGGAGTGCTTGTTGGCGGCGCCGTTGGCGCTATTGCCGCCCTTCTCCTGGCCCCCAAGCGGGGAGAGGAGATGCGCTCCGACCTCATGCAGTGGACACGCGAAAAGGAGCACAAGGCTGCGGATCGGATCCGGCAGGCAGGCTCCAGCGTTGCATCCAACCTCCGGCAGATGCCGGCGGCGATGTCACAGAAAGCACCCGAGCTGATTGAGCGCGCGAAGAGCCGCTTCCAGCGCGGGGCCGAACACACGGCCCACATGGTAGAGTCGACCACCGAGAAGGCGGCCGAGAGTATGGAGAAAGGGGCCGAGCAGACGACCGGGAGCGAGCAGGAGCATAGCTCTCAGCAGATCCCGATTGCATAGCAGCAGCCGCGCCGGGGGGTGTTACTCCACCCGAGCCGGGCAGGGGCTTCCGTTGCCCTGCCCGGCTCCCGCCGCGTTCCCCCTCTTCCTCGCGCTACGCGTCCTCCCCCGTCATCCCTGCCAGGGGAGCGAGAGGAGACGCTCGCCCGGAGCCTCGTAGTAGAGCGTGACGCGCGGCACCATGATGCCGTTGTTCTGAGTCCAGATGCCCGCGTAGCCGCCGGAGAGTGGCTCCGGATCGGTATACTCCACGGCGAGTTGGCCTTCCACGAAGAGGCGTAGTCGGCCGTTGTGCTTCTCCACGCGGATGTTGGCCCAGCGGTTGTGCCCGTGCGAGAAGAGCCGAAATGCGCGGTTTTCCGCGACCACCTGACCCTGCTTCAGAATCCGGGCGCCTACCCCTTTCTCCGCGACGAGGAAGGCGTAGCCGCTGTTGATGTTCGTGCCATCGCTGCAGAGCGCGGCGTTGAAATCGGCCATCGCCTCCTTCTTACGCCCGTCCAGGGTGATCATCTTTGGCCCGGCGTAAAAGTCGAGCGCGATGTTCCCTTCAAAGGCGCGCTTATGCCAAATCGCCGCGACGTCCGCGCTGAAGCCGCCAAACCACGACCAATCCGGCGTGCAGCTCCAGCGGTTGGTAATGTCCCACTCGCCGCTCGCCACCCACCAATCCACGGGCGCGGTATCGAAGGTGTAGTCGCTGATGTTGGCCGACCAGACCGCGATGGAGGAGATTCGGGGTTTGAAGCCGACGGCCCAAAAGGCGAGCCGGCCGGCGCCGGCCGGCTCGGTGGCGGGTGCCTTCACAACCACCTTGTCGTCTACTAGGCCGAGAACGCGGGTACCCTGCTTGCGCAGGCTCAGGGCGAACGGGCCGGCGTTCAGTAGAGTGGAGCGCGCCAGCACCTTGCCACCCTGGGCTAGGACGAGGGACGTGGTGGTTTCGCTGCGAGAAAGGGTGAGCGAGTAGCCACTCTGCACAGACTCGCCATCGCCATCGGCGAGGAGCATCGCCTCGCCTCCCGGAGGGAGCGCGGGGATCTCGAACCGCAGGCCCACATCGCCATAGAAGACGCCTCGCCGCCAGAAGAGCCCGGGCACCTCCGGATGGGCCTCCCAGGGAGTGGCGGGGCCCGCCCAGCTATCCACGTCGATGATGCCGGCCCAGGCGGGAACGGTCCCGACCAGGCGCTGCCCGGTATCCAGGGGGAGCGTGACCGGCTCCACGAGCACGTCATCGAAGCGTGCCGCCGTCTGCACTGCTCGGAGGGCGATCTGGCCGCCCGAGAAGGTCGTCTCGCGCACGGCCAGGAGACGCTCGCCATCGACGAAAGCGCCGATCCAGGGGCCCTCCGCCTTTACCTGTACGCGGTACCACTGAGAGGGGCGCAGTCCGCCGGGGCGTTGCGCGAGCACCTGCTCGCGGCCATCCACCAGGCGGATGAGGGCAAAGCCGTCCGCGTGTGGGGCGCCGCCCTCCAAAATCCGCGCGCGGAAGAGGAGCATGTTCTGCGGATCCTGAACGTAGAACCCCATTCCGACGTGACCGCTCGCGGTTTCCGGGCGAAGAGAGGCCGTAAGGCGATACTCGTCCCAGTAGGGATAGCCGGCGATGGCGGTCGCGGGCTCGGCTTCCGCGCGCACCTTATAGGAGAAGGGATTGGCGCCCATATCCGGGTTCTGCACGGGGGCCGTCTGCCACGTGCCGCCATGTGTCTCCCAGCCGCCGGGCTCATCACTGGTGCGCATGAAGTCATCGCTGAAGAGAGGGGGCTCCACCGGCTGATAGCGCACCTCGCCCAGGGCGCCGCGGAGCGCGATGCTGCCACGGTGCAGGTCGCTAATCGAGGCGGTGGCGGAAGCCGGTCCGGCGATCACGATGAGACGGTGGCGGCGTTCCTTGATCACCACCGGCGTGCCCCTGACGATCTCCGCCTTGGTGTGGCAGAGTCCGCGAGCGCGGCCAGCGGAGACCTGGATCACGCGGATGCCGGAGGATGCGATGATGACCCGCAGGTGATCGGCCCCGCTCCAGTAGTTGAGGAGCACTTCGGCCTGGCTTCCCTGCAAGTGACCATGCAGGTTGTACTCCGTGGCGGGATCCTCCTCCGCCAGCGAGAAGCCCTTGGGGAGCGCGCCGCGCGTGCCAGGACCATCCGGGCGCTCCGGGATGGCCAGAGCCGGCGCCTCTTCATCGGCGGGCTCCGCACTATCGTCTCCCACACTGCGGCTGCTCTGCTTGCGTCTCAAGCGGGTGCCCTCGGGGGTCAGCTGGGGGGTGGCCCGGCCGCCAGTGAGCTCGCGAATCATCGCCATCACCAGCCGGTCGTAATCGATGCCGGCGAGGGCAATTCCCAGGCCGATGGAGACGCCAGAGTGAATGATCTTCCCTTTGCCCAGTGGCTCGAGCAGAATGGCTGGCGAGCCGGCAGGGGCCTGAACCTCCTGCTGTTGGTTCGCGGCGCGGCGCGCCTGCCGCTGGGGAATCTTGCCGGTAGGCCGCAAGAACTCGGCGAGCACGACGCTGCGCTCGGGGTCTAACGGCACGGGCACATAGCTGATGGATGCCGGCGGGAAGCTCTCGTTTTGACCCACCTCCGACAGGAGGGGGTTGTCGCCGGCGGCAAGCCGGAAACGGGCGGTCGTCCGCAAGCCGGATGCTCCTGCTGGCAGCCGGGCGCTCCGGCCCGTGAGCCAGGCCATGAGGGGGGGGCTGGCGCCGCTGTAATCCAGGAGGAGGCTACCGCCCTGGGCGACATAGTGGGTGAGCGCATCGAGGCCACTGTTGCCGGCGGATCCTCCTGGGGCCGGCCGCTGGCGCCCGATCATAGCGGGGGTAGCCCCGGCGACGATGATGAGATCATAGCGCGAGAGGAGCGCGGGGTCGGATAACTGGTAATCGAGCAGAATATCGCGCGATAGGCCGTTGCGCGCCAGCAGTCCCACATAGCCCGTCGGGTGGATACCCGTGACCGCGATGCGCCCGGTGCCCGTGGTGGTTCCGACAGCCCCGGCCGGCGCGGCGCTCGCCATCGCCAACAGAAGAGCGACCCCCCCAAGGATGCAGGCCGCGCTCCATCGGCGCGCGTATCGTCGCTCGCCAGCGGAGATCTCCCCAACTCTCTGAATGAGCCGCATCTCACCTCCAGCAGAGGGCCTGGCGCGAAATACTTCAGGCCCAGTTCGCGCGGCCGCGCCCATCGGGCCGCCGCTCCCATGCTGGTTGGACGCGGAGAAGGGCGTTCGGGTTTCGCGCGGGAGGTACGCTGGCTGCTGGCAACAAGGCGACGGGGTGCCCGCTCCCCGGGCGCCCATCGGTCCGGCGACGTGATCTCTCGCGGGTGTCCCCGCCCACGCGGGTCTTCAGGCCAGCGCCTGATCTTGTTGAAGATCCGTGAGCCCGGATGAGGCGTCGCGGCGTATGAACTCGGGGCCCAGGAGCAGGGAGAGCTCGCGGTCGAGACGCGCCAGGGCCTCTTGCTGGCTGCGGAGCAGCTCCTCCCGGCTGGCGACGCCGAACCCCTCTTGCGCCGCCTGTGCCTCGAGCTGGCGCAATGTCTCATCCACGTTGCTGATGGCGCCGGTGAGCGCCTGGTCAACATCATCGCGGAATTCGGCCAGGTGGCGGCTCACCTCCTCGGTCAGGTTGACGCGCACGGTGTCCATCAGCGTGGCGAGGGGCTCCGTCAGCGCATCCCGGAGCTGGTTTTTCACCCGTGTCTTCAGCATGCTCGTGATGCTGGTGCTGGCGAGAACCCCGCCTACCATCACCAGGGCGCCGATGCCTCCGAAGAGGAAGGCGGTGCCAATGCTGAGGGCCAGGGTGCTGCCGACGGTGATGGTGCCCACCTTCTTCAGGTCGCTGACGAAGGCTCCCGGGTCAAAATCGAGGTGCATCTCCAGCTCGCGCGGCGGGCGCAGGCTATCAATCTGGAAATCGATGTTGCTGGCCATGGTGTCCACCACCTGGCGGCAATCGCGGATCACGCGGCGGCGGACCATGGCCAGGTGGGAGGCCGCCTCCTCCAGACGGTCGTTTAGGGTAGCGGTCAGGGTATCACGCACGAAGATGGGGAGTAGCTCCGAGGCCTGGCGCAGCTCTTCCCATCGATAGCGCTCGATCTCTTCGTCGATTGCCTCGCGCAGGGATGCAGAAAGGCGAATCCAGCGGATGTCTGCCTCGCCGCCCAGGAGGTCGGGCACGTTCGTGAGCTCGGAATCGAGGTATTCCAGCAGGCGGTCGCGAGCCTCGCGCGCGCCCAGCAGCCCGGGCCGGGTCGCCTCCAGGCGTTGCCGCAGATCGCTTTGGGAGAGGCGTATCCCCTGAAGCTCTAGCTCGATGGCGCTGCGGAGGTCACTGGCATGGGTGAGCGCGCCGGTGACATGCTCGCGGATGAAGGAGTGTCCGCGCTCGCGAACTAGAAAAAGCTGGAGCGCGGAGAGGAACTGCGGGATACCGCTTGCCTGCGCTGCTTCCTCGTCCCCGGAAGCGCACGCTTCGAGATAGCGCTTCGCGGAGACCGGGTAGATCGGGGGATCCGGCATCCCGGTGAACTCCTGGATGATGTCGCGGGTATACTCGAGCGATTCCCGGCGCTCCGCCTCTTCAAAGCGGTCGATCTTGGT
Source organism: Armatimonadota bacterium (assembly GCA_012841485.1). The sequence goes on along the minus strand of DUUU01000313.1, from coordinate 1,430 downwards.
GACCACGAAGAGGAAGCGCGAGACGTAGTCCTGGAGGAAGGTGAGGAAGTTGCATTCGCTAGCGCTGATGACCGGGTCGGTGTTGATGAGGAAGATGACGGCATCCGCCCGGTGGATGAAGGCGCGCGTCGCCTCGCCATGCTCTGGGTTTACCGAGCCGATGCCCGGCGTATCCACCAGCACGATCCCGTCGGAGAGGAACGGCGAAGGGTAGGTGACGGTGACCGTATGCACCCTTGCGCGTGGCGCGGCATCCTGTGCCTGCCGCTCGATCTCCTCGACCGGGACCTCCTCCCGGTCTTGTTGGCGCCAGCGTGCCAGGGTGCCGCTGATCTGGTGGCGCAGCCCCGCTCCATCCAGGTCTGGGGCTGTGCAGTAGTCGCGGAGAGATTCAAGAGGCACGCCCTCCAGGAGAGTGCCATCCTTATAGTGGACCGTGGCACACCCGGGAGCTGGCCCGTGCTGGATGACCGTGATCGCGGCCGTGGCCGGCTTGATGGATGTGGGCAAGAGTTCGGGCGTGCCCAAGATGGCGTTGATGAGGCTACTCTTGCCGCGGCTGAACTCACCCACAACCGCCAGCGTGAACTGATTGCTGTCGAGGCGAGACGCGGACTGGCGCAGGAGATCCGCGCGGTCTACGGTCCGGTCTTTCAAGGTCACCTTGGAGTGACGCGCGGCAGCGATCTCTGCCAGGCTCCGGATTGCGGCGGCAGCACGCTCCTGTAGATGCTGATGGTTCTGCAGGACGTCGCTCATGTGCTCCCCATACCTCTCCTCTACCACCGGTGCGTTCAACGCACTGCACACGCGCGGCTGTCTGGCCCGGAGCCGGCCCGGTGCATATCGGGGTCCCGTGATAGCGAACCAGCGAGGGGGATGGGGGGGGAAGGGAGAGGGGCTGGGTGGGGGCGATGCTCCATCCTCTCCTCCTACCACACTCGCCATCTACGGCGCTGGCGCTATCCCCAGGAAACGCCCGCCAGGGGTTGCAGCCACAACCCCTTTGCCCCTCATGTTACCGCAAAGACCGCTGCATGTCAAGGATCTCTTGAACGCTTTGGAGTTCCGAGAGAAGGCCGGTCCGGACCAGCCATCCGCATCTCTCCAGGATTCTGATACGACCTCATCCCTCGTGAAACAGGCGGTTGACATCTACGGGCCCATCCCCTACAATAGGCGCAATTATCAAAGGGGCTGCTCCTGGCACGGACGCGGTGGCCGGGCGCGGCTCTCTGACACGGCCTCCCCCTGGGAAAGCCCCATGCTGGCTGGATCAGCCGCGGGCCTGCTCATCGATGAGGGGCGCCGCATCCAGGTGGGGGGACAGAAGAGCACGTCCTGTCTTCGGGATGGATGTGACCGGCGATGGAGCGGCGTGGTGGCCTCGTGATGATCGAGGCCGCGCTTCCGAGAGAGTAGTGAAGGAG
>DUUU01000312.1 GCA_012841485.1 Armatimonadota bacterium | reverse complement strand
GGCACCAGCTACCCCTATGGGTATGATCCTCAGAGTGGGCGTGCGGGCTGTCGCTACCCGGGGCACGAGCGTCATTGAGGGCTGCGAGGGCGTGTCTTCCCGGAGGATCGGCGCCGGATCCAAGGAAGTGAAGTTCAGATAGGCTTAACAGGAATGCTGAAGAAGATACTCGTTTACCCACGCGGGGAGATCGCCGTGCGGATTATCCGCGCGTGCCGCGAGCTACGCATCGCGACTGTCGCCGTCTATTCGGAGGCGGATGCCGACTCGCTGCACGTGCGCTTGGCCGATGAGGCCGTTCGCATCGGCCCGGCCGCGGCGCAAGAGTCGTATCTGAAGATGCAGAACGTGCTCAGCGCCGCGCTGATCACCGGCGCCGACGCCATCCATCCGGGGTACGGCTTCCTCGCGGAGCACGCCACCTTTTCCGAGGCTTGCGCCGCGTGCAACATCAAGTTCATCGGGCCTACGGCGAAGAGCATCGAGGCGATGGGCGATAAGGCGCATGCCCGGGCGTTGATGATCGAGGCCGGGGTGCCCGTGGTGCCGGGATCCGAGGGCGTGCTGAATGACGAGCAGCGGGCGCTGCGGACGGCGGCGCAGATCGGCTATCCGCTGATGATCAAGGCGGCGGCCGGGGGCGGTGGCCGGGGGATCCGCGTCGTGCATACCGAGGAGGAGCTGGCACGCGAATTGCGCACCGCCCAACAAGAGGCAGATGCCGCGTTTGGCGACGGCTCGCTCTATCTGGAGAAGTACGTCGAGGAGCCGCGTCACGTGGAGTTCCAAATCCTGGCGGACGAGGAGGGGAACACCATCCACCTGGGCGAGCGCGATTGCTCGCTGCAACGCCGGCATCAGAAGATCGTCGAGGAAGGGCCCTGCATCGCGCTCACCGACTCGCTGCGCGAGCGCATGGGGGCCGCCGCCGTGGCCGCGGCGAAGGCGGCGCGCTATACCAACGCGGGCACGGTTGAGTTCCTTCTGGATAAGCATGGAAACTTCTTCTTCCTGGAGATGAACACCCGCATCCAGGTGGAACACCCGGTGACGGAGTTGATCACCGGCATCGATCTGGTGAAGGCGCAGATCGCGGTGGCATCAGGACTGCCGTTGCCATGGACGCAGGAGAAGATCCGGGTGAGAGGCCACGCCATCGAGTGCCGAATCAACGCGGAGAATCCCGACCGGCAGTTTGCACCCTCGGTGGGGGAAGTGAAATCGCTCCTCTTGCCGGGCGGTCCGGGGGTCCGCGTCGACACGCATCTCTATCCTGGCTACCGGCTGCCCTCGCACTATGACTCCTTGCTCGCGAAGCTCATCTGCTGGGGGCAGGACCGGAATGAAGCCGTGGCGCGCATGGCGCGCGCGCTGGATGAGTTCGTGTTGGATGGGATGCACACCACCATCCCGTTCCACCGCCGGATCATGTCGAATGCCTTCTTCAAGCGCGGCGAGGTCTACACTAATTTCATCCAACGACGAATGGAGACGTGAGAGGGTGGCGGCAAATAGACGGCGGCAGATCCGGGAACTGGCCTTCAGGCTCCTCTTTCAGGTGGATGTAGGCAAGCTGCCGATGGCGGATGTCGCGGCTTCCTTCCGAGAGACCGCGCCCCGCGACCGCACGGATACCCGTCTGGAAGAGGCGGCGATCCGGCTTGCCGAGATGGCTGTGGAGCACCTGGGGGAAGTCGACGAGATGATTCAGGGCGCTGCTGAGAAATGGCCGCTGGAGCGCCTGGCGGCCGTGGATCGCAATATCATGCGCCTTGCCGTGACGGAGATGCTTTACGGGCACGACGTGCCGCCCAGCGTCGCGATCAACGAGGCGGTGGAGCTGGCCAAGAAGTACGGCACCGAAGACTCCGGACGCTTTGTCAACGGCGTGTTGGGCGCTGTCGCGCGTACCCACTGCACCAGCGAGGAGGCGACCTCGGGGGAGAACCCTGGCACCCCGCCGCGCGACTCCGCCGGCCAGGCTGCTTGAGCCCCAAGGGAATCCATCATGCCTGGTAAGGTGCAGCGCGAGCGCCTGGATCTTCTTCTCGTGCAGAAGGGCTACTTCGAGACGCGGGAGCGCGCGCAAGCCGCGATTCTTGCCGGGCAGGTTTTCGTCGGCGGGCAGCGCGCTGATAAGGCGGGGGTGCGCTTTCCCACGGATGCTCCCATCGAGGTTCGGGGCGAAGCGATCCCCTACGTTGGCCGTGGCGGCCTGAAGCTGGCGGGCGCCCTCGATGCGTTCCATCTGGATCCCGCCGGCCGCATCGTGATCGATGTCGGTGCCTCCACCGGCGGCTTCACCGATGTGCTCCTGCAGCGGGGCGCTGCCCGCGTCTTCGCTATCGATGTTGGCTACGGCCAACTCGCCTGGAAACTGCGCAGCGATCCCCGCGTCACCGTTCTCGACCGCACCAACATCCGCCACCTGCGCCCGGACGCGCTTCCGGAGACCCCGGACCTCGCGGTGATCGATGTCTCCTTCATCTCGCTTGAAAAGGTCCTCCCCGCTGTGCGCGCCCTCCTGGCCCCGGAGGGCGAGATCATCGCGCTGGTGAAGCCGCAGTTTGAGGCGGGCCCGGAGAAGGTGGGGAAGGGCGGGATCGTGCGCAAGCCCGAGGTCCACCGAGAGGTGCTCCACCACATCGCCGACGTGGCCGAGGGTCTCGGTTACCGCGTGGCCGGGCTCATCCCCTCGCCGATCACCGGCACCGAGGGCAATATCGAGTTTCTGATCCACCTCATTCCCGGCCAGGGCCCACGCCCGGATATCGACCAGGTGGTGGACCAGGCCCATGCCCGGGCCAACCACCCCTCCTGATCCCGGTAGCGGAGTGCCCCTGAGAAGGGATCGCGCGTGTGCCTGGCGAACGACCATAGGCAACCGGGGCTTTCCGCGGTCTTCCCACAGGCACGACCGTTTTCCCTTTCGCCTTGAGGATGGCCGCGCGCGAGCGCCCCTTCCGCCCGGCCTGCGTGCCCGGCGGGGACTTTGATGCGGTTGGGAGACAAGAGCGTATGCAGGCTCGAGATAGCCAGGGCGTGCCCCCTCAGCTGCCGGCTGGCGACTGGGGGACCGGTCCCGCCCCTGCCGTGACTGTTGAGCTCGAAACCACCCGAGTTGTCAACTATGCAATGCAGCAGAACGATGTGCCGGTGGTCACTCGGCTGCGGATCGCCAATGCCGGGGATGCAAGCCTTCGGGACCTGCACGTGCGCATCACCACCGACCCCGGCTTTTCGGCGCCTTGGGAGTTGCATCTTGCCGAACTGAGGCCTGGGGAAGCCCGCGATCTGGGCGTGGTGGATCTGCCACTCTCGCACTCCTTTCTAGCCCAACAGACCGAGCGCGTCGCCGGTGCCCTCCAGGTCGAGGTCGCCCAGGGAGAACGATCCCTCGCTTGCCATCACCAGCGCCTGGATGTGCTGGCGTATGACGAATGGAGTGGCTCCCAAGCGCCGCCGGAGATGCTTGCATCCTTTGTGACGCCCAACCACCCGGCCGTTGAAGCCGTGCTGGCCGATGCCGCGGCGCTCCTGGGAGAATGGACGGGCGATACCTCTCTCTCGGGCTACCAGAGCGGTGATCGCAGCCGAGTGCTGCTCACGGTAGGGGCCATTTATGCCGCCCTGCAGGGGCGTGGGATCCGATACAGCGAACCGCCCGCGAGCTTCGAGGATGCGGGCCAGAAGATCCGGCTACCAGACCGCATCCTGGAGCACCGGTTGGGCACCTGCCTCGATCTGGCAGTCTTGAGCGCCGCCTGCCTCGAGCAGGCGGGAATCCACCCGCTGGTCGTCATCATCGCCGGCCATGCCTTTCCGGGGGCGTGGCTGGTAGACGACTGCTTCGCGGATTGCGCCATGGACGACGCCGTGCATCTGCGAAAGCGGGTGGATGTGGGGGAGCTGTGCGTCTTCGAGGCAACCGCACTCACGCGTTCCCCCGCCTGCCCCGTGGAACGGGCCCTGGAAGAGGGAAGGCGGCACCTCGACAACCCGAACGCCTTCATCTACGCCATCGACATTCTTCGCACCCGAAAGAGCCATATCCGCCCCTTGCCCTTGCGTGTTTCCACCGAGACCCAGGGCGCAGAGCCCCAACAGCCGGAGGCCCCCACCCTCTCTGGGCCACCGAGTGCGGCGCTCCCCGGAGTGGCCGAGCCAGCTCCCGACGGCGAGGCAGCTCCGACCGAGAATCCAGCAGCCCGGCTCGAGCGCTGGAAGAGCCGGCTCCTCGATCTGACCCTGCGCAACCGCCTCCTCAACTTCAAGGAGACGAAGAAGTCGCTCCCGATCCTCTGCCCCGACCTGGCCGCCTTGGAAGATGCCCTGGCGGAAGGAGAACGCTTCAGCATCCTGCCCTTGCCGCTGGAGTTGCAGGAAGGCCAGCCGCGAGCGGCGGCCATTCACCGTTGGCGAACGGGAAAGGATCTGAACATCGAGCTGCTGCGCGAGGAGCTCAAGGCGCATCGCCTGCGCACGCACCATGACGAAGCCGAGATGAAACGGCGCCTCCTGGAGATCTACCGAGAAGCGCGAACCAGCCTGGAGGAGAATGGAGCGAACACGCTCTACCTGGCGCTCGGATTTCTCAAGTGGAGAGAGACACCCGGAGCCGACCGGACATACTTCGCGCCGCTTCTCTTGCTCCCCTTGGAGATAGCCCGCCGGTCGATACAGGAGGGCTTTTCAATCACGCGGGGCGATGATGATCCGCTCGTGAACACCACGCTCCTGGAACTCCTCGCGCGAAGCTTCGACATCAAAGTCCCGGGTCTCGACCCGCTACCACAGGACGAGAAGGGCCTCGACGTGCCGGCCATCCTGCACCGCTTCCGGGAGGCCGTCCTGCACATCGACGGTTGGGAAGTTGTCGAGGTTGCCTGCATTGGCCACTTCTCCTTCACCAAGTTTCTGATGTGGCGTGACCTCGAGGTGCGTGCGGATGACCTGCAGCAGAACCAGATCGTCTCCCACCTGATCAACACGCCCACCGAGCCCTTTCCATACGAGGGCGAGTTTCCCAACCCGGAGCGCCTGGATGAGACACACTCGCCTCTGGAGACGTTTTGCCCGCTCAGCTCCGACTCGTCGCAGCTTGCCGCCGTGTACGCCGCCGCGGAGGAGAAGAGCTTTGTGCTGCACGGGCCTCCCGGAACGGGCAAGTCGCAGACGATCACCAACCTGATCGCGCACGCGCTCGCGATGGGGAAGAGCGTGCTCTTCGTCTCCGAGAAGGCCGCGGCGCTCAACGTGGTGCATGAGCGGTTGAAGAAGTGCGGATTGGGCCCCTTCTGCCTGGCGTTGCACTCCAACAAGAGCCACAAGGTGCAGGTGATTCGGCAGCTCTATGAGACAATGGAGTGTTTCGCGGCACGCACCGAGGACGAGTGGCGGCGTGAGGCGGCGCGCCTGGCGGAGTTGCGCCGCGAGCTGAACGACTATGCAGGAGCGCTTCACCGGGTCCGTGAGACTGGAGAGAGCGCCTTTCAGGGGATGTCGCGGCTGATCGGGCTGCGCGATGCCCCACGGGTGGATCTGAGCTGGCAACGCGACCGGAGACTCGACCGCGAGACGCGCGATCAAATGCGAGAGATCGCCCGCCAATTGGAGGGGGCAGCGCGGGGCTCTGCTCATCCATCCAATAACGTATGGGGGCCGGTCGAGTGCGATGAGTGGAGCCACGCCTGGCGCAGCGATGTGGAAGCCGCCATCCAGGCGCTACAGGCCGCTAGTGGCGAACTGCAGCGCGCCGCCGAGGCGGCAGCCCCCCTGCTACACCTGAGTAGCAGCGGCTGGAGCGAGGAGGATCTGGAGAACACCTTCTCCGTCGCCAAGGCGCTGTTGGAGTCGCCAGAGCCACCGGCGGCGCTGGTGGTGGAGCCCGACTGGGATGCCTTGAACGAGTCGGTGAACTCCTGGTTGGAGCATGGCCGCCGGCGTGACGCCCTGCGCGAGCAGCTATACGCTCGCTACACCGAGGGCATCCTGCAGACTGATCTGGACTCCCTGTGGCAGCGGCTTGCCAGCGCGGAAGCATCGTGGGCGCTTCCGCGCGCGTTGGGCCGGTGGCAGGTGCGTCGCGCCTTGACGCGCGTGGCCCAATCTGGCCAGCCCGTAGCGGCAGAGAGCCTGAAGGGGGATCTGCTGGCCGCTCGTTCCCTGCGCGACGAGGAGAACGCCGTCGCTGAGGCGGGCGACCGCGCCCGCGTCCTTCTGGGACGGTTCTGGCGGGAAGGCGAGGCAGACTGGGAAGAGATCGCCCGGGTGCGTGATTGGACCGCGTCCCTGCGCTCCCTGGCCACTCGGATCGCTGGTACAGACCTGGAGCGTGCGGCCACCTTGCGGCAAGAATGGGCCCGGTTGGTTGAGGAAGGGCGAGAACAGATCCGGTCGGATGGCCCTATCGGCAGGCGCCTCCAGGATTTTCTCCAGGCCGCGAGACAATTTGCTGTGGCGCGCCAGCGGCTGAATACCGTACTCCACCTCAATACGATGGCTGCCTGGGGCGCACGCTCCGATCCCGACCTCCTGAAGACCGTCGATGCTCGGCTGAATGACTGGCTGGAGCATCTGGATCAACTGCGAGATTGGTGCCACTGGCAGTCGGTGCGAGGCCAAGCAGCGACCGCGGGGCTTCAGGGCGTGGTCACCGCGTACGAGCAGGGGCAGATCGCCGCGGATCAGATCTCCAAGGCATTCGAGCGGAGCGCGACGCAATGGTGGGTCGAGGGTGTGATCGACTCCGAGCCGACACTGCGCGGCTTTCACCGACAGGATTTCGAGCGCAAGATCCGAGACTTCGCCGCCATCGACGAGCGCTATACGGCGCTCACTCGCTCCGTCATCCAGGCGCGACTTGCGGCGCAGGTGCCGCGGCCGGGAGACCGGATGAGCAGCAACTCGGAGGTGGGCATCTTGATGCATCAGAATCGACGGCAACGTGGCCATATGCCCATCCGAACGCTCTTTCAGAAGATCCCAAACCTCTTGCCCCGCCTGGCGCCCTGCCTCCTGATGAGCCCGCTCTCCGTGGCGCAGTACCTGGATCCCGCGCACCCACCGTTCGACCTGGTGGTCTTCGACGAAGCCTCGCAGATCCCGGTCTGGGATGCGGTGGGGGCAATCGCGCGCGGGAAAGAGGCAATCATCGTCGGCGATCCCAAGCAGCTGCCGCCGACTAATTTCTTCAACCGCGCGGAGGATGATGAGACATCCGACGAGAGCGTAGTGGAGGATCTGGAGAGCATCCTCGAAACCTGCATCGCTGCCCAGCTCCCGGAGTTGCGCCTGCGCTGGCACTACCGCAGCCGGCACGAGAGCTTGATTGCGTTTAGCAACTACCACTACTATAGCAATGATCTGCTGACGTTCCCATCGCCACACACCGATACCGCCCTCTCGCTGCGGCCAGTGTCGGGCCACTACGACCGTTCGAAGGCGCGCACCAACCGCGCGGAGGCCGACGCGGTGGTGGCGGAAATCATCGCCCGGTTGACCAGCCCCGAGCATTGCCACGCCAGCATCGGCGTGGTCACCTTCAGCATGGCGCAGCAGACACTGATCGAGGACCTCCTGGAGGATGCGCGCCGGCAGCACCCGGAGATCGAGCCGTTCTTCAATGGTGGCGATGGCGTGTCCGAGCCGGTGTTCGTGAAGAACCTGGAGAACGTGCAGGGCGACGAGCGCGATGTGATCCTCTTCTCCGTCTGCTACGGGCCGGACGCCCAGGGCCGCGTTTCCATGAACTTCGGCCCGCTGAACCGCGATGGCGGCGAGCGCCGGCTGAACGTGGCGATTACCCGTGCCCGCCAGGAGATCGTGGTCTTCTCCACTCTGCGTGCGGACCAGATCGACCTCTCGCGCACGCGCGCCCAGGGCGTAGCGGACCTGAAGTGCTTCCTGGACTATGCGGCACGTGGCCCGCGGGCGCTGTCTGAGAGACGTGAGGTGGACCCCGGAGCGGAGTGCGAGTCGCCTTTCGAGCAGCAGGTCTGCAATGCGCTGCGAGAGCGTGGCTACATGGTACACCCGCAGGTTGGGTGTTCCCGCTACCGGATCGACCTCGGGGTGGTGGATCCGGAACACCCGGGCCGCTATCTTCTCGGTATCGAGTGCGATGGCGCCACCTACCACAGTGCGCATACCGCTCGCGACCGCGACCGGCTGCGTGAGGCAGTCCTCCGCGACCTAGGCTGGCGCCTGCACCGGGTCTGGTCCACGGACTGGTGGGAGAGGCCGGCTGAGGAGCTGGCGCGCATCGAGGCGGCCATCGAGGACGCAAAGAAACAGAGGAGACAACCTGCGCCTCCCCCGCCGCCGATCATTCCTGCGGCGCCGCTTGTCGCCCCGCCGGCGGCGCCAAAGTCGGAGCCACGTCCTGCGCCGACGGCGCCAAAGCCGGAGCCATGGCGCGCGCCGGAGATCCCCGTCTACGTCCCGTATCAAGTGGATCAGGAGCTGGGAGATCTAAACGCATTCCTCGACTCTCGCTCCACCCAGGAGATCTTGGAGCGGCTCGAAGCGGTCATCGAAGCCGAGGGGCCGGTCAGCCTGGATCTCGCGGCAAGGCGGGTGGCCGCGTGCTGGGGTATCCGGCGCGTGGGTCATCGCGTCGAAGAACGCATCAAGAAACTGGCCCCCCGCGCGAGATGCCGGCGTACTCCCCATGGAGAGAAGGCGTTCCTGTGGCCCGAGGGTCTGGACCCGGCGGAGTACACCGGCTTCCGGGCTGCCGGAGAAGATCCCGACGCGCAGCGAGGCATCAGTGACATCCCGCCCGAGGAGATTGCCAACGCGGCCTTGCACGTCCTGAAGGGGCAGGTGAGCATGCCGGCTGACGACCTGATCCAGCAAACGGGCCGGGCGCTGGGGTTCCAGCGCGTGGGCCGAAATGTCAGAGAGGGTATCCGAGCCGGAATCGATCTCCTCTGCGAGCGTGGAGATGCCTGCGAGGAGGATGGGTCGGTCACGCTCTCCAAATGAGCGGGTGCTGCCTCTGGGATGCCGCGGCGCTGGCTGATAGCAGGGCGGCTGGCTCAGCGGGGCGCGCGGGCGATGGGGAGGAGGCAGCCGAAAGTGCTCCCCTCGTTCAGCCGGCTCTCTGCAAACACCTCGCCGCCGTGAAGCTCGACGACCGTCTTCACGATGGCGAGACCCAGCCCGGTGCCCGTGACCCCGGTCATTTCGGGGCGTTGGGCGCGGAAGAACTTGCCGAAGACCTGGCGCAGATCCTCCTTGGAGAGGCCCATGCCCGTATCCTGGATGGCGATCCGCACGCGGTCGCCCTCCACCCGCGCGCTGGCGCGGATCCGCCCTCCCTCGGGAGTGTACTTCGACGCGTTGCCGAGAAAGTTGAGGAGCACCTGGTGGAGCCGGTCGGGATCGACCATCAGCGCCGGCAGATCCGCGGGGATCTCCTCTGAATAGACCTGGCGCTTGGCATCCAGATCAGGGCGGAGCAGGGTGACCACCTCCTCCAGAATGGGGGACAGCGGTACCGGACTGGGGGTAATGGGGGTTCGTCGGGCTTCCAGACGGCTGAGATCGAGGATGTCGTTGATCATCTGCAACATGCGCTCGCCGTTCCGCCGCGCGATCTGGACGAACTCGGCGGTCTCTTCCTGAAGCTTGGTATCTTCGAGGACAAACTCCAGATAGCCGATCACCGAGGTGAGGGGGGTGCGCAAGTCGTGCGTCACGGTCGCAATGAGATCGGTGATGGTGCGGTTGAGCCGGCGCAACTCGTCGTTCTGCTCGGCGAGCGCCTGCGCATGGGCGCGTTCGGCCTCTACCAGGCGCGCGTTCTCCAATACGAGCGCGGCCTGGCCGGCAACGAGATCGAGGAGCTCTCGCTCCGGCTCGTCGAAGTCGCGTCCGGAGGCACGGGCCACGCCCAGGAAGCCCACGGGGTGACCCGCGGCCTGGAGCGGCTGCACGGCGATGGCCGGTTCGGAGTCGGGATGCCGCTCCGAGATGTACTCGGCGCCGGCCACGAGGGCGGGGGCTGCCAGCTCGCCATCAGAAAGAGGGAGGCGGGTCACGATCGCCGCGTGAAGCCGCTGGAGCGTTCGGGGATGCACCGGGCCGCGGACGAGGACGTAGGAGGTACCCCCTTTCGCGAAGGCGAAGGCGCCGGCGGTTAGCTCCACCAATCGGGAAAGCCGCTCGAGCACCGCGCGCGCCGTGTCGCGCTCGCCGCTCGCGGTGGCGGCGATGGTGCTGATGCCGTGGATGATCGTCTGCTCGAAGAGCCGGCGCTCCAGAGAGGCGTTCACCTTCTCCAGCGCCTCGATCCGCGTCGTGACCGGGAGCTCTATCGCCTTCCCAGGCTCCGAGTGCCGCGGGAAACGCGCCAGAAGCGCCTGAACCCGCTCCAGGAGTGCCGGAGGCCCAAACGGCTTGGGCAGGTAATCGTCGGCGCCACTCTCGCGGCCCCAAAACTGCTCGTACTGCTCCTTATGCGCGCTCAGGATCAGGAAGGGAATGCCGCGGGTGCGCGGATCTCCTTTGAGCAGCCGGCAGAGCTGTAGCCCGGTCATCTCCGGCATCTCCACGTCGGAGATGATCAGATCCGGGCGCTCGCGGAGGACCATGTTGATGGCGGCCAGGCCATCGGGCGCCGTCAGGACGGTGTGCCCGGCGGCCTCCAGGACCTGGCGGACCATATCCAGAATCAGGGGGCTATCATCCGCAACCAGGATGCGCGCCCTTGTTGATGCGTCCATGGTGCCGCCCCGGCGCTACGCAGATCCAGCCGCGACTCGTGCCGCGGCCGCCATCGCCTCCGCATCGCTGGCGTAGAGCGGGAAGAGGGCATCGAGTCCGGTGATGTGGAGAACCTTGGAGATCTGCTCGCTCGGCGCGGCGATGTAGAAGCTGCCGCCCGCTTTTTTCAGGCGTGTGTAGATGCTAACCATGCTTCCCAAACCAACGCTATCGATGAAGTCGAGCGCTCCGAGGTGGAGCACCACAAAGCGGTGGCCCTCCTGCGTCAAGCTGATGAGCGCCCCGCGGAAGTGCGCGGCGCTGTAGGCGTCTAGCTCGCCTCGCAGGTAGACCATGGGGATGCCCTCGGTGGTATCCTCAATCGTGATCCCAAAATTCAGGAGCTGCTGATGCTCGCCCGCCTCATCCCGTACCTCGATGAGCCGCGACACGCCGCCAGCGTCGAGCACGCGCCGAACCGGTGGGGTCGGATTCTGGATCGTCAGCTTTCCGGGCACGCGCTGGCACGCGCTCATCAGCACCCCGAGCGCCAGGCTGTCTAGCAGATAGAGGCGCTCCATATCGATGACCAGGTCGCGGCACCCCTCCGTGACCAGAGCCAGCACCGTACTTTTGAGATCGGGAGCTGTCGAAGCATCCAACTCGCCCTCAAGCCGAATGACCGGGCAAGAGGAGTTCTCCCGTACTACCTCAATATCTAGAACGGAATCCGTCATACGCTTGCCCTTCCCCCACGCGATCCCTGTTGCCGAGGAAGCAGATCGAGCCGACAGGATGCAGCGCGAGTAACTGAGAGGGGCAGGCGTGCTGCGATCCCGCCATAGATATGCTACCCTCGCGAGACTCATCCGAAACTGTATTGGCCATCCGGCCCCGGAACTCCTTGCGCAACGTGATGGCGGGGGCACTCCACCAAGGGGGAAGAGGGCCCCGCGATCACGTGTTTAGGGCTTCGGGGCCACGCCGCTCAACCCGAAAAGCAGCGGGGCGGCCGCGGTATCATCGGCAACCAGGGTCACCCCGGTGATCTCCCTCTCCGGGAAGGGGTTTCGCAGCGTGTAGACGCGCAGATAGAGTGGCTCGCCTCCCGTGGTGCGGCCTTGCCACGCCACCGGCGCGTAGACTGCGGTTCGCGGGTCATGCGCGGCGCGAAGATGCGCCCCGTAGAGCAAAGTGGACGGCATCTGTGTGCCATCCGCGTAGCGCACGATGATCTTCCCGACCGGATTCCCCTCGGCAACCTCCCACCCCGTGGCCATCAGGAAGAGAAGCTCCGATGCGCGTCTGCCAAGAGGAACGGTGACCGATTTGGGATAGCGCATCGGCAGGAGGGGGCCATGTAGCGCGATTGCCTGGCTGTTCCCCGGCAGGTGGAAGAGGGAACGCCCCAGGCGTCGGACTCCCCCTTCCAGCGCGGAGAGGTCATGCTCGGGGCCATAGCCAAGCCACCCATCGCGCGAGGGCGTATCGCACCAGGGCATACTTCCCAGGGGTGCCAGGTCCACCACGAAGCCGGGCTCCTTTCCCGGCGCTCGCGAGAAAGCCGGCCACGAGGCCAGGAAGCGCTGCGCGGCCGCGTCCGTGGCCTCCGCGAGGGCGGGCGATTCGGGGTTCCACGCGTAGCCCGCTGCCAGCAGGTAGGCCCGAAACTGGGGGAATTCGCGCCGGAGGGCGGTCATATTCCCGTAGTAGCCCGTCCACGTCGTCTGGATCAGGCCCGAACCGTGCGCCGCCGCGGCGCGCGCGAAACCGCGCACGTTCTCCGGTTCGTACCAGGTGGCGGCCCAGACCTCGAAGCCGGCCTCGCGCAGGATCCGGATGCTGGGGTAGTCATCGGCGACGGCATAGTGCCAGTCGGTGATGAGGATCTCCTTGGGGAGTTGCTCGCGCCGCCGCCGGGCCTCGGCCACGCTCTTGGCATTCGCCGCATCCCGGGCCTCGCCCGGTCCAAGAAGCATGTCGCCCCACATCAGCGTGCGCGCGCCGCGCTCCGCCAGAAAGTCGTGCAGCCTTCGCGTATCCTCGATAAAGAGCTGGTCCACCCCCTTGCTTCTGCACGGTTCGTGCTGCGCGAACTCGCCGCGGTGGTGGAACTCATCGTGCCCGATATGGAAGTAGCGCGGGTTGCCAAACAGCTCCAACGCCTCTTCAAAGATGTCGAACACCAGCTCATACGTCTTCGGGTTCGAGGGGCAGTAGGCGTACTTCGCCTTGGGGTCTTCTGCCAGATCGAGGTGCTGGTTGTTGTGGAAGATCCAGTTGGCATGCCCCAGAGTCTGAACCAGCGGGATCACCTCGATGTAGTAGTCGCGTGCCAGGGCGAGCAGCGCGCGCACCTCCTCCTTCGGCATTCCCCACGAGGCGTGTATCTCCGGGTGGCTCTCCCACTTCACGTACTCGCACTCGAGCAGGATGGTGTTCACCTTATGCGGCGCGAGGATGTCGCGGATCAGGTCGCGATGCAGGAAGGTAGACCAGTGATCCGTGAGGAGGTGGACGCCGCGCGTTGCCAGGGCGGGCCAGTCGCGGATGGTGGTCGCGGCGATCCGGGCTGGGGGCGCCGCGTCCGGCTGGATCTGCTGGAGCAGGGTGAAGACGCCATAGAGCGTGCCCGGCGCGTCGGCGCCGGCGATCACCACGTAGCGTGGCGTCACGCGCAGCGCGTACCCATCGCGCTCGGTCACCTCAGCCAGGTCGGCCCGGGCGAGCCACTTGCGCACCGCCGGCGTGGATCGCGTTCCGATGACGATGACGTTGCTCTCTTCGCGCCAGAGCGGGGCGGGCGTCGTGCGCAGGCGCAGGCCGAAGCGCTCTCTCACCCGCTCTTGCAGCTCGCGCGCCGCCCGACGGCTGGCGGCATCCTCGCCGACGACGATGCGCGTCTGCTCATCGAGGGCGAAGCTTCCGACTCCGGGGCGCACCTGGCGCGGAGTGGGGATCAGGCGGCCATCTGGATCGGAAGAGAGCCGAGCGTCCGGAACATCGCGCACGGGCAGGTGCTTCACCGACGGACTGGAGCGATCCGGCCGCTCCGCCATCTCCACCGGGTCGATCGTCAAGGTCACGCGCGAGTGAAACGGCTTGCCCTTCTCCAGGGGTACCTCCAGATAGCCGAGCCAGAGGGTCGGGCTCGCCTGGAGCCAGGGCGAGGGCACTTTGCGCGCATCAAAGAGGTCCAGCCCCTGATGGGCGCGCTCCTCTTCCACTGTGATGGTGCCAACGCGCGAGTCGACGCGCAGGCGGCGGAAGGGGGAGAGCACCAACGCCGAACGGGGGTCCGTGCCGGATCCGGTGTAGGGAAGTAGCCCCGAGCGCTCGCCTTCGGCGACAACCGCGCGATACGGCTGTCCGGCGAGTAGCACCGCGGAGAGATAGCCTGCCGAGTACTCGATGATGGCCGGCTCATCCGCGTGAAGAACGCCCCGCAGGTCGAGGATGAGGCGGTTTCCCTCCAGGATGTCGATGGCGTACTCGAGCTCGAACGCCTGGTTGGCGGCAGAGAGCGCCAGTCGCTTCCCCCCAGGTAGGTCCGATGCCACCACCTTCGCGCGCGAACGCCCCAGAGTGAGGTGCGTCTTCTTCCAGTCCGGGGAGACCACGTTGATGGACGACCGGGTGATCAAAGGCAGGCCGCGATAGGTGACGCGGAGACCGGCGCCGGGCGTGACCCCATCAAACGGGGTGAGTGTGGCGCGCAGATCGCCAACAACGGCTGCGGGTGCGGCAGCCAATGGCGCTGCCCCCAGGATCAGTGCCGAAACGGCCAGCAGACCGAGAAGCAGGACGCTCGCGCGAGCAAACCTCGCGCCGGTGAGAGAACTCCGGAATGCGACCATAGAGCGATTATATCATCGAGGGGAAGCCAGGTCAAATCGGCGTTCCTGAGCGTGATAGCTCTGGACATGAGAGCAATGGGCCTGGGGGAGAGAGCACAGCCCCGGGTCTGCACTCCCTGGCGGCATGCTCAACGCCCCTCTCAGCGCCCGTCACCTTCACCCGCGGCATCGACCCGCGATGGAACACGTCTCGTGGCGAGCGAATGTCCGCGGGAGCGTCAGATCGATTGGAGGAGGTTGCGCACCTCGGTCGGGGTGACGCCCCCCTCACTCACCATCTTGCACAGGTCGCTGATGTCGTGGAGACGGAGGCCCCGCGGTTCGGCACAGACCACGATCTGCATCCGGGTGCTTTTCATTACGCCTGGAAACTCGCGAGCCAGGATGGCGTCGAGGACTTGCTTCCGGTTGCGCGAAAGCGTCTCGCGCACGCGCTCATCATTCCCGAAGAGGACGAGCGTGGCCTCCACGAGATCAGCTGCGAGCGCATCGCTACCCAGGTGATCGAACTCCCGCAGGAACTCATCAACCGGTCCAGCAGGTTCGCGTTCGGGTTCTTCGTCGGCACCGGCCTGCTCTGGATCGGCGGCTACCTTCTCGCTCACCGCTTCCTCAGCGGAGGGCGAGTGGTGCACCAGCGGGGTGAGTACCGAGAGAGGAGGACGCACCACCTCGGCCGGGCGTCCGGCTAGGGTGGCAAACAGGGCGGCGTAGAGAGACGCCGTCGTGTCCTCCGCGTAAGGCGCCAACGCGGTGGCAAGGTGCTCGTACTCCGCAAACCGGCGGGCGTTCTCGGAGAGTCGAGCACGGAGTGCCTCCAGATCCGATGGGGTCTCCTGGGGGCTGCTGGCGCGCCGTGGCCGGCGGGCGTGCCGGCCGCTGCTCTTTCGCGGGGTGGCGGCCGATCTCAGCAGCGAGAGCTTCTCCTCCTCGGAGAGCGTGCTGGCTGCGAGGCGAAGCAGAAGGTCGCGGTCGGGCTGAAGCCGCTCGCAGAGGCGAGTCAGGTTGCGCTGTAGGAGGGCCAGGATGTCGTCACGCACGTATGCCAGCTCCTCCAGGGAAGCCGCGCGAAAGTCGATCCCCAGTTCCTTCGTCACATCCTCGGCCAGTCGGGTGATCAGACGCCCATCGGATGCGAGATCGCCGGAGCGCAGGCGTTCGAAGAGGCGCTCGGCCTCGGCGGCGTCGCTCAGATGGATCAGATCGTCGGCGCGCTGCCCGCACAGCTTCTCGTCGCGGCGCAGGGCGCTCGTGAGGGCTTCCCAGAGCGGGATGCGCGACGACCGGCGCCCTTCCATGCCCCGCAAGATCAAGGCGAGGAAGACCGCGTCCGAGAGCACGGAATCGGCGGGCCGCTGGCTCAGGTAGCGGAGGATCGCCTCGCTCTTGCCGCGGAGGGTTTCGACAAAGACGTCGAACACGTCCGCCGAGAGGATCGGATGCGAGTGGTCGCGCTCAAAGAGCACGGGGGTCAGCGGCGCGAGGAGATCGAACAGGAGCGCCGAAGCGGGCCCCGGCTCATCGCGGCTGCCGAAAAGCGACGCGGCAAGGTCGCACAACGCCCATACCCGGCGTCGCTGCTCCTCATCGGCCCCGGCACCGGCGTGAGACTCGACGAACGCGGCGCGAAGGAGATCGTCCAGTTGCTCCGGCGCCGCGGGCAGCTCGCGAATCGCTTGCCCGGCGTCGCACACGAGCTCTAGCTCGACCGGCGAGAGAAGCCCGGTCGCGATCAGGTGCTCCTCACACGCCGCGTCGCTGACAATCCCCCGGAGGAGATGCCGCAGGAGCACTCGCCGATTGTCGATCTCATAGAGCGCGGCAATCAAAGCGCGGGTGCCGCTCTGCCGGCTGCGGACGCTCTGTCGCTGGGCGTTTTGCAGGGCAAGCACGGCAAAGCGACAGAAGGCATCCACCTCCTCGCTCGCCCGGATCATCGAACGCTCGTCACCCAGGGAAGGCAAATGCTCCTGGGCAAAGAGGCGCAGCATCTCCTTGAGAGAGGTGGCCGCCGCGCGGTAGCCGCTGGCCATTTTGCTGGGCACATAGCCGGTGGCGCGCAGCTCTCCCTCGGTCTCCTCTATCTTCGCTTCAAAGGCCCGGTCGAACTCGACGAGCACGCGCTCGCAGGTGCGTATTGCATCCCGGATCGCCTCGCGCTGGGTGGAGTCGGGACGGAATGCGGCGAGTGATGCACGCGTCTCGGCGGCCAAGGGGTGCTGGATGAGACCGCACCAGACCTCGGCGGCGCCCCCCACGCCGGACAGCGCCTCGGCGCCATCGAGAACGTTGGCAATCGCGTCGGGCGAGGGATAGGAGGTGCCGAGAGAATTCTGAAAGACCCCCCAGGCCGGCGCGTCGGCGCACGCCATCAACTCCGCGGTGTCGCGGATGTTCCAGCGTGTGGACTGGCGCGATAGACGGAATGTGCCCGCGTCGGTGATTCCGCCGATCACCCGGTGGGTTCGCTCGGGAAGGAGCAGCTCGCCGGTGGAGGAGAGAAGCACGGGAGCCTCGGCCACCACCGGCACCGCCTCCTCAAGCGTCTCGTTGAGGCCGGTGGCGCGCGCGACTAGCTCGTGCAGCGTCTCTCCCGAGGGCAGGCAGACCTGCGAGAAGGTGCCCTCCAGCACGTTGAGGGGCTGCGCGTTCGCCGCGACAAGGGCCGCCACGCGAGTCGTCTCGATCCAACTCAAGATCTCGTAGGCCAGGCCCCACAGCGCCTGCTTATCGGCGAGGAGCGCCTCTGTCGCAATCGATTCCTGCGTGAAGCACGCATCGAGCCGGCCCAGGATCTCCGAGATCTGCCGGGCGATGTTCCTGCCCACCAGGGTGCGCTGAAGCTCCTGCGCGAGCCACGCCGCTTCGTCTCCCAGCTCCGCGGTGGTGAAGAGGCCCTCGAGATTCCGCTCGCTGCGCGATGAGAGTGCCATGAGCAAGCCGACCCCATGCTCGCGCAGGCTCTGGCGGCCGTTGGCATCGGGCAGACGATTGATCACCTCACTCAACGGCGCGAGCAGGCGCTCTTCCTCTTCCTCGCCGGCTAGATCGATCACCTGCTGGCGCAGAACATCGAAATGAGCGCGAACCCCCGCTTCGTCAGCGGCCGCCTCCAGCATTCGGTCCACGGTCCGGTCGATGGCGCGCTCTCCCTCAACCGTGCGTTCCGACTCCGCGCGGATCTGGCGGGCTCGGACTTCGCCAATCCGTTCGGCGAGGGCTCGCTCAAGAGTATCCGCCTGAGCTTCTAGCGCGGTGAGATCCAGCACGCGGTCGAGGGCGGTGTGGAGCTCGGCGACGGCCTGGCGGATCCGTTCAAAGTTGACACGGATGACGACGGCGTCGCTGAACTCGTCGAGCCGGGGGCCTTCCACATCGCTGGCCGCGCCAACGGTGGTTGGCAGCGATGCTTCGACGGCCTGGATCACGCGCGCCTGAAGCGCCTCGGCCGTGGCAGAGAGGCGTCGCTGCTTCTCGGTCGTGGTCAGGTGCGACTGCACCAGATCGCGGAGCGCCGCGACATCATTCCAAATGTCGCGCAGGGGGTCGGACTCGGGTTGGGGCGCAGGGCCTTCGATCACCCCGGAGATGAGCGAGCCGACCGCGGCCCCTCCTTCAGCGAGCATATCGGCCGTGTCTACCATCGGCACGGCGGTATCTGCCATCCGGCTGCCAACCAGGTCTTCGATAGCGGCGGTCAGCTCGGCCAGGGGGCCCTCGAGGATGATCTGCGGCGAGACGCTGTTGAAGACGGCGCTGAGCAGCCGCGTCGTGCTGTCTGCCAGGTCTTGCAGGCGGCGCACTTTCTCGGCGATGCGCGCCTCAAGGTCGGTGACGGCGTCCGCGCTGAGGCCGATGTCCGGGAGCGGCCCGGGCGGCAGCGGGCGCGAGCGGATCTGCTCGCAGGAGTTGGCGAAACGGTAGATGCAGCCGATCAGCTGGGTCACCGCGTCGTCACACGCCACCTCATCGGTGACCGCCTGCGCATCCATGTAGGTGAAATGCCCCGGCGGGCAGACGATCGGCACGAGGGAAAGGAAATCTTGCTTGGGGGCGAGAACAACAGGGTGGAGAAGCTTGCGGTGCGCGGCGCCGCGCACGAAGATGCAGAAACGGCCAAATTGGAGAAAGAGAGCGTCACCCTCTCGCCAGCCATGCGCCCGAGAGACGGCGCGCAGATCGTGACACCACTTCCGTATCTCGGAACAATCCAGAGGCACACTCATCCGTGCCGTAGAGGGGTCCATCTGCTGGCACGCATCCTCGCGACAGGCCCGAGCTCTCTCCTGCCATGCGGCCAATGCACGGACACGACTGGCAGCGTCTGCGTCCCCCGGGTCGAGCACCTCCGATTCGCTAGAGGAAGCCCGGCTACTCAGAGGTTGACCCGAACAGTGAGAACCAATCATCAGCGAGCGCACAATCCTTCCGGATCCAATGGAGTCTGACCATCAGCCGCTGGGATCGCGGCGAGGTGCTCCACGACGGCGTGACCTCCATGCGGATACAGCATCATCTGGCCCTGCCTGGTCATTGGAGGCCGGCGTTTACATGTAAGACTATACCATAAGATCCTCCCTATGTCAACGCCTCCTTGCCTGCCCGCGCGGCGAGAAGACGGATGCCCACGGCCAGCGTCTATGACAGGCGTATCGGATCCCTTGCGGCCCAGGTCACTGCCGTGGAGTCTTCGGGGTTTGGAGGTCTCGGGCGGCTTTAGGGCCCACCATCAGTGCCGCCCGGGTGGCCTGGTTTCGGCTCTGAAGGGGTCGCTCGAAGCCCGGCTGGCGCGCGCCGCGCGGAACAGGGTGGTGG
>DUUU01000027.1 GCA_012841485.1 Armatimonadota bacterium | reverse complement strand
GCCAACTGCCTCATCGCCGACACCCGGGCACAGCCCAGCATGGTGGAGGCGATCCGCGACGAGGGGAGCACCCGCGCCTGCTTCACCGGCAACCTTTCGTAGCCGGGTCAGGGCACCGACAACAGCTCTCCCGCCTCGCCGAACCGGAGCGGCGTAGGCGTCTCGGCGATGCTCAGTCGCGGGTGGGCGCGTGCCTCCTCCAGGAGGGCGGGAGAGACGAGCATTCGCTCCAGGTGCGCCGTGTCACGAATGATAACGAGGCGCACCGTCTCGGGCGGGAAGCCTTTCAGCGCGGTGGCGATTGCCTCGCGGTCGGTGGGGAGGGCTACGGGGAGCTTGATCCCGGCGAAGAACCCGGAAGTGAGCCCGTTCGCGTAGGTGGCCTGCCAGTCGATCTGGTTGCGCAGGCGCATGGTGATGACGTCGGCCATGCCGACGCCGATGGCGTTGCCGTGGCTTTCGGGCGTGAGGTCCAGGGCGACGATCCGGTCAATCCGGCGCTCGGGCGGGCCTCCTAGCCGGCGGTGCATGCCGATCACGTTGGGGTCCATGCCGGTGCCGGAGAGGTTTTTCCCCATCCAGCGCGTCACCAGGACGTGGATCGGGTCGAACGGGATCGATGGGAGAATCGAGCGCGCGAGCGCCAGCAACCGGCGGTCTGTCGCTTCAATGGCGCTGGGCGGCACCGCCTCGAGGACGCAAACGCGGTCGGCCGCGTTCTCGACGATTCCGATCCCGCCCAGGATGGGGAGACGCTCCAGGAGGACGCGCGTGGCTGGCACGATGCACTCCGGGAGGCCGCGCGCGTGGATCGTATCGGCGCCGCGCGGCCCTCCCAGGCCGATGGCCGCCATCTTCATCAGCCCGCTCCCGAGGTCGCCGGTGAGGATCGTGTGCGGCTTCACGCGGTTGATGAGGAGAACGCCATCCGCCTCACGAGCGAGCCGGTTGCAGAGCACGGGCAGGCCCTCCGGCGTTCGCCCTATCTCCACGGATTCCACGCAGGTGCGCACGGGGCAGCCCACGCTCTCCTCGGTGATCCCGTAGCCGCGCAGGACCTCCATCTGCCCGGCGGCGGTCGAGCCGCCGTGGCTGCCCATGGCGCCCAGGATGAACGGCCTACACCCGCGGGCGCGCGCGTATTCCGCGGCGGCGCGCAGGACGTCCACGATCCGGTCAATCCCCCGGCTGCCGGCGGTGATCGCGACCTCGCCACCACGTGGCCAGGGGTGCGAGGTCGCGAGCCCCTCCAGCGCGGCGCGCGTAGCCCCCGCGACGTCGGCGATCTCGCGCGTGTCGAGGTGCTGGCGGACCTCCCACAGCTCCAGTTCGAGCCCCTCCACGCCGGCGCCCCCCACCGCCTGGGTGGGTGAGAACGTTGGGCCTGGGGCTTGCGCCCCGGCGGCCTGCGACTTACAGCACTTCATCGATGTGCAGCGGGATTCCCTTCTCGCGGAGCGCCTTCTGGATCGCGTCCACCGGCACTTCGCGGGGCACGGTGCCGTTTTGAATCGCGAGTGTGGCCGCGAGCCCGGCCACCTGCCCGGTGTGCGCCGCGGGCGGGATCACGCGCAGGACCTCCCAGGCGTCGCCCTCGCTGTCGATGCACCGTCCGGCCGCGAGGATGGCATCGCGCCCGCGCGGCACCAGGGTGCCGTACGGGATCTCCCAGATGGGGCCGGGCTTGCGCCAGTCCGGCGAGATTCCAATCGAGTCCTCAAACCGCTGGCCGTCCTGACCATCCGAGAGCGTGGCCTGGCCCACGATTCGCCGGGTCCGGCGGAACTGCGCCATCGCCGGGAGGGTGATCGGGTAGAGGTTATGCCGGTCCTTCTCTCCACCTTCCGCGTGGAGCTTTGCGTAGTGCTCGCGGAGGAGGTGGTACGTCTCCTGGACGTAGGCGGTCACGTCTTTCCCGTCGGTGGCATCCCAGCGCGGGCGATCCGGATCGACGCTGGCCTGCCCGGGGCTGCAGCGCAGGCGCACGCCGTCGAGTAGGGCGGAAGCGTCGCTGGAGTCGGCCACCTCGCGCGCCGTGGCCAGCGACGCCTGGAAGATCCAGACGCTGGTGAAGTTCTCGCCGTAAGCGCACTCGCACCCGGCGCGGTAGGCGACGTCGGCATCGCCCGTAGCGTCGATGACGCACTTCGCGTGAACGGCGCCGCGCCCGCTCTTGTTCTCCACCTCAACGCCAACGACGCGGTTTCCATCCAGAATGGGGAGGCAGACAAGCGTGTCGAGCCACAGGTCGACCCCCGCCTTCATCAGGAGCTCGTCCAGGGCGAGGGTGAACGACGCGGAAGAGAAAGTGAGGCGGTAGCGATAGTGCTTGCCATCCACGGGCGACTGCCGCCACTGCGCGGGAACATCGCCCGGGCCGTAGCGCGCGCTCTCGTGGAGGAACTCCTCGGCCATACCGAAGAGGACCTGGCGGCCGTAGCCGTCGCAGAGCGGGAGGTAAATGTTGATCAGGCCGGTCGTCGCCAGGCCGCCCGTGAAGACCGTCTTCTCCAGAAGCGCCACTTTCAGGCCAGCGCGCGCCGCCTCCAGCGCGGCGGCGCACCCGGCCACGCCGGCGCCGGCGACTAGGAGATCGTAGCTCTTCTCGAACTCCATTTGGCTCACACTCCAATCGCAACGTGCCCCTCGGGCGGGGTTTATTCCTCCGCCTCCTCAAACCAGATGGACGGCGGGCCCTGCGAGTAGTCGATGATGTAGCGCCCGCCAATTACGGGGTAGGTCACCTGGCTGGCGCGCCCGAAGTCATCTGGGCCTGGGGTTTGCAGCGCGGCCTCTCCCTCCTCGCGCAGGTAACAATCGGCGAAACGTTCCACCACCCGGTCGCGATTGCCGACGGGATGACCGGTGGTCGTCACCGCCTCGCCATCCACGTGCCACGGCGTCAGGAAGTGCGCGTCCGGGCGGAAGCCGGCGGCGACCATGTTGCGGAAGATGGTGATCTTGTGTATCGCAGGGCAGGAGGTGTCATCCAGGCCGTGGACGATCACCACCTTGTTCGCCGGATTCGCCGCGTACTGCAGCGCCAGGTGGCTCGGGTGACCGGGGTCGAGGAGCTCCTGGCGGGCGGGCGAGAGGTAAGCCGGGCTGTTGGGGTCGCGCGAGTAGCCGGCGTTCAGCTGGCTGCCGCATTCCCCGGTGCCATACGCGATGCCGTCGGTCAGCCCGGGCATGCCGCAGATATCGACCACGCAGGCGAAGGTGTGGGGCGCGAACTTGTTCACCATCAGGCTGACGTTTCCGCCGCCGCTTCCGCCCATTGAGTAGCACCGCCTGGGATTGAACTTCACCCCGGCATCCAGAAGCTGCCGGCGGATATGGTAGAGGGCGCGCAGGCAATCGAGCGCCTGCAGGTAGCCGTGGTCATACGGCTTTTCGCCGGGGATGACCGGCTCGGCCCCGCCGCTTTGGAGGTAGTTGATGCTCGCCGCGATGACGTTGTAGCGGTCGGCAAACCGCCGGCACCACGCCACGTAGTGGGGCTCGTTGTAGCGCCCGCCCCAGTTGTGCAGAACGAGCATCAGCCCCGTATTGGCGGTGATCCCCGCGGCGGGGAGCCCCAGATGTGTCTTCACCTTGCGCTCGCCCGGCTGCAAGGGCCACTCTTGCGCGATAAACTCCTGCTCGCTCTCCAGCACTCCCGTTCTCCCTGCCGGCGTCCGGCCGGCGTGCCATGCCGCGTGCCCGCTGTCGGGCTCTCTTGCCGTTACCGAGATGGTTTCGCCGCTTTGGAGGCAGAAACCTGCATGAGACGCCCACAGCGCGTGGCCTTGCCGCGCCCGGCGCGCCCTGTTCTCCCTCGCCCGTGTGATCTTCCAGCCGAACGGGTATGATTACAGCGGGGTAGAGGGAGAGGGATTTGCGGCATTGGCGATGCTTCCTGGTCGGAGTGCTGGTG
>DUUU01000311.1 GCA_012841485.1 Armatimonadota bacterium | reverse complement strand
CGAGCTCCAGCATCGGCAGGGCGCCCCAGGGCGCCACGGGGGGCCGGCCCACCTCGCGCGCCGCTACCCACCCGGAGTCGTCAAACCCAGGGGCTTCCCACCCGTCCGGCGGCGCGAGCGCCACCTTCCAGGATGCATCGGTCTTGAGAGGGATCCGCCGGCCATTCACGCGGAGATCGCCCTGGAGGATCAGGCCCTCGGCGGACGCGAACTCGCGCACCAGGACGGCGAGGACGTTGCGCCCGGGGCGCAATCGGGAGGCGATATCGATCAGCTCGGGGGTGCGCCAGCCATCCTGCTCGCCATCTTCGCCCACCTTCTGGCCGTTGAGGAAGAGCGTGAAGGTGTCGTCGGCGGTGACGAGGAGCAGCGCGTGCTCCACCTTTCCGGCGGGAAGATCGAACGCCTTGCGGAATCCGGCCGTCACGTTGTCGCCGCTCGTTGGGTGCCAGATCCAGCGTGCTTCCCAGGGACGCTGCGGCTCGGGCCCGATGTTCACCGGGAAGCGGGCGAGCTCATCGACCGCCACGGCATCCCACTCCACCGCGGCGCCCTGTCCCGCCGAAAGCACCAGCGTCGCATCCGCGGCCATCATCGGCACGTCGAACTCCATCGAACGCGCCGACCACTCCTTTGCGGCGGGCACGGCGAGCGTGACCGGCGTGCCGACCGGCTGCCCCTCCAGGTCGCGGAACTCGAGGCGGGCGGTGCCCGCGCCGCCACGAGCGCGCAGGCGCAGGCGGTAGGTGCCGAGGAAGGAGAAATCCAGGGGAGAAGCCACGGCCTGGCCGCCGGGCGCCAGACGCAGGGCACCCTTCCCGAGCGATCCGGGAGCGAGCATCTCGCCTCTGCCCCGGAGCACCCATCCGGTGAGGCCCTCCTCGAAGCCGCCGTTTGGCACGCGGTTGCTCGGGATCCCGGTCAGCAGCCGCAACCAGGCGACCGAGAGACGTGCCGCGGGGTTGATCGGATCGAAGCGGAGGCCCACGATCTTCCCCCGCCACTGCGGATGCTCAATCGGGATGTAGAGATCATGCCACTCGCCATCGCCGGTGATGCTCCACTTGATCTGGCGCGCGTCGGTGAAGCTCTCGTTCTCCCGACGGAAGAAGAGCTCGCCGCTGCCGGAGGTGTCGGATCGGACGCGCAGGCCGATCACGCGCGCCCGCGAGGCGTCGATGCTCACCGGCGCGAGCACGAGCTGCGAGTCGTAACGAGTGCTACCCTGGAGCACGCCCTCACGAACATCCAGCCGCTCCCAGTTCACCGCGCCCAGGCCGGCCAAAACCTCTGGCCGGTCGAAGCGCCATTCCGCCACAACCTCCGGATCCGCCGTCTCCGGCGCTGCCCAACCCGGCCACAGGCCGGCCAGGCAGAGCACGAGGGAAAATGCCAGTGCCATTCGGCACGCCCTGTGAGTGTGATCATTCGGATGGTACATGGTCTCTCCTGATCGTCGCTTCCCAATGCGCGGCTGCCAGTCTCGCCCACGCCTGGCCAGCGGGTCTCATCCGCCGGCCCCTGACCTCACCCTACCAGTTCGCAGCATGGCGGCGGGCTTCCTGGCACTGCGTGCAACTCCTTGACCCTGTGCCTGACTTCCTGCTATACTGGCGCCAGGGATGATTGGAAGGGAGGCCCGCGTTGGTCAGCCCCTTGATCACGGGCGTTCGCGAGTTCATGGCGCGGCAGGAGCGCGCCGGGCGCACCTGCACCATCGT
>DUUU01000310.1 GCA_012841485.1 Armatimonadota bacterium | reverse complement strand
CGTGCGCGACTTCTGGCAGACCTACCCGAAAGCTCTGGCGCTGAAGTCCGATGGCCTGCACGTGCGCCTGCTTCCCTTGCTTCCACCGAACGCCTACGAGAAGGAGTCGGCGGATGGCGACGCGCTCATTCGCCTCTTCTATCCCTACCGGAATGGCAAATACCAGTTCAACCGCGGCCTGGAGTTCATGACGGAGCTGTATCTCCTGCTGGAGCAGGGCGCCGCGCCAGGCCAGCGTCAGGAGATGTCGCGCTACGCCCAGTGGTTCAATAACCCCCTCTACGCTGTGCCCGACCCGATGGTAGCCTGCGCGACCGGCGCGCTGGGTCCTGTGAGCCCGCGAGTCGAGGGCGAGTTTGACGCCTACACCCACCTGGTCGAGAAGGGCTTCGCGGCGATTGAGGAGCGGCGCCAGGAGAAGCGCGAGTACGGGTGGCTGAACTATGGCGACTGGCACGGCGAGCGCCGCTTCAACTGGGGGAACCTGGAGTACGACCTGCAGTGGGCGCTCGGCCTAGAGTTCCTGCGCTCCGGCAGCCTGAAGTACCTGTGGCGGGGCGCGCAGGCCGCGCAGCACTCGGTGACGATCGATACGGTTTACGAGCCGTGGTCGTCGCGAATGGCCGGGCTGCAATGGACGCACTCCGTCGGGCACATCGGCAACTTCTTTGACCGGAACGACGACCGCTTCCGCAAGTTTGGGAATGTGTTCGGCCTGTCGCGCCCCGATGCGCCCAACCCCTTCGTGGCCGGCGCCATCGACGTGGCCGGGCACACCTTTGTCGGGGGGAACTTCCTCTATGCCATGCTCCTAGGCGACCCGCGCATGCTCCAGGTGACCGAGCGCGTCGCCACTCACCAGGCGGCTTACCTGACGCCGAGCTTCGACTTCTCCATCGAGCGGGCTGCCGGCTGGCCGCTGATCAACGCTGTGGAGGCCTACGAGACCACCGGCAATCCCTTCTACCTCAACGCGGCGCGGCTCTACGTAGAGAAGGTGCTCGCCAAGCAGGATCCCGAGATCGGCGATTTCCGCCTGCGCCACGGCCCGCCCGAATGCATGCACGAGCCGCGCCACATCGGCGGGAAGGCGTTCGCGACCGGCGTGCTCCTCTACGGGCTAATGCGCTACCACCTGCTGACCGATGACCCCGAGGTGAAGAGATGCATCCTCCGCTCGGCCAGCTGGTTGGCGCGGACCTCCTGGAACAAGGAGACGCACGCCTTCCGGTATCTCAGCACCTGCCCCACGTTCGGCAGGCGGCGCGGCAACGGCTCGACCGACCTGCTGTGCGCCCCCGGCATGGCCTATGCGCTGACGTTGAAGCCGGACCCCGAAGTGCGTGAGGTCCTGCTCGATTCCCTCTCGCGTGCCTTCGCCGCTCACGTGGATAACGGGAAGGGCTACGCCGGGATGATCCGCCAGACGCCATATGCCCTCCACCTCCTGCGCGAGAAGCTGGGGGTACGCCAGATCCAGCCGCCCGCCGGATCGTTGGGAGCGAGTGTTCGCCCGGTGCTCTACGTGCTCCCGGGTGAGAGTGCTCCCCTCCATCTGATAGTCACGCGGGAGGCCTCCCTGCCGGAGACGTGCCGGGTGCGCGTTACGAGCGCGCCCCGGGGATGGAAGATCGAGCCGCGAGAGCTCGCCTTCCGCGCGCCTATTGGCACATCCGCGTCGCCCGCGCTCCAGGTGCGGGCCGAAGCGGGCGCGAAGCCGGGCGAAGTGGTCCTCTCCTGCACTATGGGGAATCGGCCAGCCGGTGACCTGCGGGTGCGCCTGATGCCGCGGGCGCCTGCCGTCACCGGTCCGGCGCCCGATGCGGCCGGCCTCGCTGTTCTTGGTCCATCGGACACGCTCACCGCGCAGGCATTTTCCTCCAGGCCCGGGGTCCGGGTAGGGATCGCCCCGGAGGAGATGACCCGCTACCGCGCGGTGGTGCTTCCGTGCGACTTCTTCGCCTCCGGCTCCGCGAAGCCCGAGGCGCTCCTGGAGCAGCTTTCGGCATTTGCCCGCGGCGGGGGCACCGTGGTCCTCTTCCAGCTCAACGACGACATCTGGCAGCCCGGCTTCCTTCCGATCGACCTGATGCTGAGCGACACGAATGGGGAGTTGGGGAGCGTGGACGCGCCGGAACACCCCCTTTTCGCCGGGGTGGGCAACCTGGACAAGGTGATCTGCTACGATACCATTACTTACGCCGATCCCGGGTGGAAGGTGCTGGCG
>DUUU01000309.1 GCA_012841485.1 Armatimonadota bacterium | reverse complement strand
GAGCGGATGCCAGACGGAGAGGTGCGCATCCTGGATGAGTGCAGCGAGATCACCCGCCTGGGACAGGGCGTGGATCACGCGCGCACGCTCCGCGCGGAGGCGATGGAGCGCACCGCGAGCGCAGTGACCAGCTTCGCCGGCCGCGCGCGCGAGCTGGGCGCGGTGCGTCTGCGCGTCGTAGGCACCAGTGCCGCGCGCGATGCCCGCAATCGCGCCGAGTTCGCCTGCCTTCTGCGCCAGCGAGCCGGGGTCGAACTGGAGATCCTCTCTGGCGAGGAAGAAGCCCGGCTCTCCTATCAGGCCGTACGCGCCGACTCCTCCCTGGGCCTGCCCGCGGGCGATCTGGTCGTGGTCGATATTGGCGGCGGGAGCATGGAGTGTATCCGGGGCGATGAGGCGGGCATTCGCTTCCGTATCAGCATCGATTGCGGGGCCGTGCGCATCACCGAGCGCTTCTTCGCCTCGGATCCCCCCACGCCGGCGGAGAGGGCCCACGCAGCACGCTGGATTGATGCGCAGCTCGCCGCGCTCCCGGAGCTCCGCCCGGGCATTCCCGCCGCGGGCATCGGGGGCACCTTCGTCAACCTTGCCGCCGTGCGCCTGGGCCTTCGCGAGTTTCGCGCGGAGCAGATCCACGGAGCGCTCCTCGACCGGGCCGAAGTGGACCGTCAGGTGGCGCTCTTTGCCTCGATGCCCACTCGGGAACGCCAGGCCGTTCCCGGCGTGGAGCCGAAGCGCGCCGATGTGATCCTGGCGGGCGCCCTTCTGCTGCAGCGTCTTCTCCAACGCCTGGGGAATCCCGTGATCCAGGTGAGCACCCGCGGCGTCCGTTACGGCATCCTCTTCCAGATGCTCGGTTGAGCCAGAAGAGCGCGCGTCATGACGCGCCCGCCTGATGCGCGCTGGGCCGGTGCTCACCCGGGCGCGGTGGTCTATCTCCGCGCGTTATCGGAAGATCCAGGTGCCGAAGCGGTCCGGCTCGACGAAGCCCTTCAAGCAGATCGACCAGCTGCTGATCTCTCGGGCATGGGCACGCTGCCGCCCGATATTGGCCAGCAGTTTTTCGCCGCGCTTTGGTGCCGAGCGGCCGAGCGCCTTCCAGGGAAGGGCGATCTCGACGCACCAGGCATCTTTCCCCACGCTCACGGCCGTCTCGTAATCGGGATTCCAGGCGAGGTCGTCCTCCTCTGCGCAGCGGGCATCCCAGCGCACGTTTGCTGGATTGAGGATGAGGTGTACGTAGGGCGTGCGCTCCTTGCCTGGTGCCAGGAACAGATCCACGCTTTCGCCGAGCCAAACATCATCATCGCGGTGCTTGCCCGCCACCTGCATCTTCTCCGGCGTGGGTTCTTCGCAACGGATGGCGACATAGAGCTTCTCGGAGTCGTAGGCCACTCGGGCGAACGTTTGGGCCTGAAGGTCGCCCTGCGTGCCGGCTGCCGGCCGGCGGAACGCGTCGAGGGCGGGCACTTGCTGCCACAGGGCATCATCGAGCTGGCCATCGATGACCGGCGGATGCTCGCGCGTGCCGATCCGATGGATTCGCGCCTCGCGTTCTTCCAGGCGCGACCGAATCTCCTTCTCTTCGGCGGCCTTCGCGCGGTCGATGATCGCCGCCATATCGAATCCGAGTGGCTTTCGCGCCGCCAGCTTCTCCTTCGCCGCGATGATCGCCTCGGGGAGACCGGGTGGGATGTTCTCCCCCTTCCACCAGTTCATCTTCTCGCTATAGAGCCAGACATACTCATCGCTGGTGTTCAGCGCCCAGTAGACGTTGTGCTCGAACCAGCGCGCGCGCTCCTCGGGGGTCATGTGCGTGGCCGGCGTGGAGCGGGACCAGTACTTGAAGAGGTAATCCACATAGAGCGCCTGGCTGCACTGCACCTGAGCGAGGTACTTCGCGCGGTTCTCTGGGGCAACCAGGCTGAGGGCAGTCTGCTTGATGTTATGGAACGCGCGGAAGTACTCCTCGGCAGTGGTGTAGTAGTAGGAGGCTTCGTTGCCATCGGTGATGCGGGTGCCGGGGTTGGCAACATCCAGCATGCCGTTGAGGAAGGCGGGAAGCAACCCGTAATGCTCGCGGGAGAGGCGACGGTCGCGCTCGGCCGGATCCGCGAGGCTGGCGACATGCGGGAAGTAGCTGAGCTGGAAGAAGGTGTGGATCACCGGCGCGGGGAGGGTCTCCTGGATCTTCGCCATGAACTGGGCGCCGCGCCGCCGGGCGATCGCCTGGTATTCGGTGAAGCTCTTCTCCTTGGCGCGTGGTTGCGTCGGATAGTGCCAGGGGTTCTTGCCATAGGGCTCCGCGTCGAAGCAGAGGCCCTTGCACCGACCGAGCTTCGCAGCCTTTGCGCAGAGCGCGACGTTGTGGAGCACGCACTCCCAGTCGGCATCGCTGAACCAGTCCATCGTCGATGCCGCGTACATGATCACGAAGTTATCCGTGAATTTTCCCCATTCGATGCGCTCCATCGCCGCAAGCTCCGCGGCAACCTGAGCTTCGTCCCATTTCTTGTTGGCGAAGACAGTGCCGATAGTGGGCACGCGCACGATCACGCCTTCGAACGGCTGCTTCTCCATCTCGCGAATGTGGGTCGCCACGAAGCTGGGCGCAGGCACATCCCAGCCATACTCGATCAACTTCTTCCGGGGCGCCTCGGCGGCCGCCGGCACGAGCGATGCGATCATCAGCGCAGCACACACGATGCGGGAGTACATCGGGCCTCTCCTCCTCTGCAAACCGAACGGTGCCCTCCTGTTCGGCGGGGAGGAGGCGCGCTCCTCTTGGGGGAGCGCCTGGAGGCAAGCGGCAGGTTCCCGGGCCTCTCAGAACGGCGTGGTTGGGATGAGAAGCAGCGCGGAGCTTCTAGCTCCGCGCGTGTGGGTAGCCCTCTCCATCCGTGGTATCGACGCCGGCGCGCGGTCTCAACCGGCCGGCTCGATGAAGACCTCCATGAGAGGGGAGTTGACGGGCGGGTGTAGGGCATCCCCCAGTGGTGCCAGTGGGGCCACCGGCTTGCGGCGCAGATTCGGCACCAGGCGGTTGCGGGCGATGGCGCGCTCGTAGGCCTGTGGCTTGTCATACACAAGAAGCACGTTCGTCAGGCGCCGGCTCGGCTTGCTGATAATCCGCCCGCGGATAGAGAGCGCCGTCGAGGAGCCGCCATCCATCCCCAGGGCGTTCACGGCCCCCAGCGCCTTCATCACCTTGCTGACGTGCGTGTAGTAGACCGGCCGGTCGATGGTAACTAGCAGCAGCTTATTGTATTTCGTCAGCCCGATGGCCGCGCGCGGCCGGCGGGCGTAGAGGGATCGGTCGTGGAAGCCCTCGGCCCAGGGGCGCACAGTGCGTATCCCGTTCTTGACCAGCCAGGGGCCGGCGCACAGGACCATCTCATAGGGGGCCCAATCCTCTTTGCGCCCTGTGCTGAGGGGCACGAACTCGATGCGGTTCCCGGAAAAGGCGACGCCGGTTCCCACCATGCCCTGGTGTACCTGTTGCCCTGCGACGACGATGTCGCCTACGGGGAGCAGGGAACGCGTGTCGAAGAAAGTGCCTGTGATGGCGGCGGCAGGGTGGACGCGGTTGATGAGCGACTTGAAATCCTCGGAGGTGCCGATGCCGCCCTTGGCAATGGCGGCGGTGACGCACACATCAGGGTCATTGAGGTTGACCGTGATGACATTGACCGGGAGCCCCAGGATGACCTTTCTCTCGTAGACGACGCTCGAGCGGTCGGCGTGGACTCCCGGAAGTAACCCCAGCAGCATGATGCCAGCTAGACGGACCGTTCTTCGCACTCCCATTGCCCCACACTCCTTCCCACCTCTCAGAGGCAAGGGGGGTACCAAATGCGTGCCTGCACGATGACCGCCATGGCATGGAAGGTCTCCTCTTGGCGTAAAACAGGCGTTGCCCCCGGCCCCCGGTCTGGCTCATGCGCTTCTCTCGGGTTCTCTGCGGATGGATGGGCGGGCAAGAGCCCGCTCAAAGCACCGCGAGTGCCTCCTCCTTACTCCGGTGCACACTGGAGACGCCATGCAGACCGGCGATCTCCAGGAGCATGCGGATGTGATCGTTATCGGTGCAGATTTGGAGCCGGGCCCCCCGGTGCAGGCGCTTATAGGCGCCCACGATGTGCCCGACACCCACGCTATCCATAAAGGAGACGCCGCGCAGGTCAAGCACCAGCCGGCGCGTTGCCTTCTCCAGACCCTCATCGAGGGCGGCACGGAACTTGGGGGCGCTCTCGATATCCACTTCGCCCCTACACTCGACCAGACAGGTGCCCTCTTCGCACTCGGCCACCCGCGCCTCAAACAGAGGAGACCGCGGTCGCGTCTTCAGCATGCTGCGCCAGTCCTCTCCAAGACTCTGGTCAGGGCCTGCCGGGCGGGTGCATCTGAATGATTGCCCGGTATGGGGACGTTCGCCCGACCCACGATGTTCAAGCCTGCCTGCGCCTCTCTGGACTCCTATCGGCAGATCCCAGCCCTTCTTTGCGCCAGGCAGACGAACTTCAGGGGGGACCTTTGTCCTCCCTGGGGTGTGCTGCCCCACGTCCGTGTGGCCGGCAACAAAAAAGCCCGGTGGTGCCGGGCAGGAAGAAAGAGCGCGCGGGGCGATGCTTTGCGTCATGTCGGCGAGCATACGCCACGGCCGCAGCCGCGGTGTCACGTCACGCCCAGGCAAGCGTTCTAACGCTTGCGGCTCTTCTTTCCGCCTACGGGGTTAGCTGACGGGCTCGGGCGAAGAGTACCCGCCCTGCCGCAGCAGGGCACGCCCCGGTACAGTGGTTCCCCCGTTTTCCCTATCTGGAAATTCGGCCGGCGTCACACGATCCACTATGAACCTGTCTGCCGGGCGTGTCGGGCCCGGCGAATACTCTGCGATTATACCACATCCATCCGGGAGCGTAAACATCTCAGGCAGGGAGGGACAGGGCTCGTCGAGAATAACCAGGCATGCCTTGCAAGGAGTTGCTGCCCATGGAAGAGCTGATGCGCTATCTCTACCTCCTCATTTCCCTTCTAGCGGCGACGGCATCCATCTGCGTGCCGGCGAGCGCGGCGGTCTCCGAGAATCTTCTGCGTAACCCCTCCTTCGAGGAGGGGATCGACGCCAACGGCGTCCCCAAAGGATGGAGCCAATACGCTGGAGGCGGGAAAGGCCAACGCCTCGTGCTCGTCGACACGGCCGATTCAGGGGCCAAGGCGCTGCGGATCGAGGATGGCGACCCCGGCACCGAGCTCGGCATCACCCAGACGGTGCCGGCGACGCCCGGTCTGACCTATCAGGCCACGGCGCGCGTGCGCGGTGTTCCCGGCGCGCTCTCGGCTGGCGCCTATCTGCAGCTCCGGTTTCTGCCCTCGGGCAAGTTTGAGCAAACGGGTTTGGCCGCCAAGAGCGAGTTTGCGTTCAACACGGTTTCAGTGAAGGCCACGGCCCCGGAGGGCACCAAGCAGGCGATGGTCTACCTCTACACCCATCGCGCTCCCACGCCGCGCCTCCTCGTCGATAGCGTGGAGCTTGTCTCGGGAGTCGCGCCGCCGGCTCCGCCGCCTCCCGATCCGGTGCCACCGCAATACACGAAGCTGAAGCCGCTCCATCTCACGACGGACCTGGTGAAAGAGGGCCGGCCGGTGGCAACCATCGTGGCGCCGGCGGCGCATCAGCGTGATGCGGCCCGGATCCAGCAGGCGATCCAACAAGTGACCGGAACGCGCGTCCCGATTGTCGGCGACGATGCGCCGGAAGCAGCGGTGCCGATCCGGGGGCACCTCATCCTCCTCGGCAACCGCTCCACCAACCGCGCGATTGAGGAGCTGTATAACCGCTACTTCACGCTGACCGACCTCCGCTATCCCGGGCCGGGCGGGTATGAGGTGCGCTCGCTCCATAACCCGTTCGGCGGCGGGCACAACGTGATCTTCGCGGGCGGCAGTGATGCCCCCGGCGTCTCCGCCGCTGCGGATGCCCTCATCGCCAAGATCCGCCAGGCGGACGGCAAGCAAGGCAGCCTCGCTCTCGGCTGGCTGATGGAGATCCGCCTCGGCAAGGGGATCACCGTGCCCAAGGATCTGGCGGCGTTCGAGACGTGGGAGGCATCGCGAAACTACCGCTCGGTCGGCTACTTCGGGTGGAACAGCATCAGCAAGCGGATGGCGATGTACTACATGACCGGCGATCCCTTCCATGCCCGGGAGGCGATCCGCCTCGCCTTCCCCGATAAGAAGGCGTTGGAAGAGATCACCCGGATCGATGAGGAACGGATCGAGAATAAGAACGATCCCCTTGCCGGCCCGTACCACTATAATGCCCACCTGATGGTGCTCTACTGGGACCTGATCGAGGAGAGCCCGGTCTTCACCGATGAAGAGCGCCTGCGCGTCACGAACGCCTTCGCCCGGCAGTTGAACCACCGTAAGGATGAGGGCATCTATCGCTTGACGCGGACGCCTTCGGCGGTTGGCACGCGGCACGGGCAGTGGTCGGCGGTCTCTCTCTACTGCCTCGGCCGCTATTTTCAGAAAGACTATCCAGACCGCATCTGGGAGCAGTGCATCGAGGGCGCACGATGGGCTTTCTCTCCCCTGCACTCGCACGCCTGGGTGATCGGCGAAGCAGACAACCTCTACTGGTACAGCACGGCCACGGCGCCCATCCTAACCTTCATGCTTCTCGATGGCGACCGCCGCCCATTGGAGAGCGGCGCGCTGCCCGAGCTGCTGCGTGGTCAGGAGATGCTCATCTCAGGGATGGTGCCCGACTGGGCGCTCAACTACGCCGCCCTCGACTATTTGCACAAGGCGGCCTACCTCACCCAGGATGGGCGCTGGCTCCATTACCGCGACCGGATGGGCCTGGATACGAGCATCTTCCGCCTGGGGCAGTCTTTCTGGCCGAACGACCGCCTGAAGCCGGTCCCGCCCGCAGATCTTGCCGGCAAATGGAGTGTCAACCGGCTGCCGCTCCCCTGCTGGCTGCACCGGGGCAACGGCTTCAAGCACGAGGAGTCGTTCTACTTCGCCAGCTTCCGAAGCACCCCGGACGCGAGCGGCGATTTCATCCTCCTCGACGGCTACAACGGCGCCTCGCGCAACCCTTACCATGCCTTCGCCCTCCTGGAGCTGCGCTTGAATGGCGCGACCCTCCTGAAGGGATACCGCAACCAGGTGCTCACTCGCGCTGACGGGCTCGTGGAGGCAAAGATCGCCATGGACGCGGCGCTCCGTTACCACGGCGTCGTGGGCGAGACGGCCGCCGCCGTGGGCGAAGTGCCCAACGCCGCCTACTGCAACTGGCGAAGAAGCCTGGCGCAACGCGTTGGCCGCTATGCCCTCGTGGTGGATGACCTTGCTTTCCGC
Source organism: Armatimonadota bacterium (assembly GCA_012841485.1). Next base: position 8,889 of record DUUU01000309.1, on the reverse strand, counting down.
ACCGACAGCGAGAACATTGAGGTGCAGACGCTTTGGGAGACGAGCGGCGGTGGCTGGCAGGCAAAGACCGGCGCGATCCGCATCCCGGCGCCCGCGGTTTCGGCACTGCCGGCCGGGTGGCAGGCGGTCCGCGCTCTGCAGTCCCGCGTCAACAGCGAGCCGGCGGGCCCAGACCATCTGGTGCGCCTCAACGACCTGGGTATCGTCCTGCTGCGGGCTACGGAGGCAGGGCAGTGGCTAGAGATGGCTTTCACGCTCCAAGAGGCGTTCTCTGGCGAAGTGTATGCCGATTTTCTCGGCTACAGTGACCGTGGCAAGGTGCGCTGCCTGATCGACGGCAAGCCTGCCGGGGATGAGATCGACACCTATGCCTCGGGGGTCCAGCCGATGCGCGTGTTGCTCGGGCAGCAGTCACTTGCCCCGGGCGAGCACCGCCTGCGCGTTCAGGTGACAGGAAGGCATGCCGGCGCGGAGAAGTGCAACATCGGTCTCGCCGGGCTCAGCCTTCGCCCCAAGGGCGCGCCTGCCGCGACCGGCGGCGGCCCCACCGCCTACGAGATCCGTAGCTCCGACCCGGTGTCGGCACGCACGGCCGCGGGCGTGACCACCCTGGAGTGGCAGGGCACCGTGAAGAAGGGGCAGCATCGCATCTTCTTCCACCTCCTGGCACCGGCCACGAACCTCCGTTGCGACCGGATCGCGGATAACGCGGCGGCGCTTTCGCTCGGCGATGGGGTGAAAGCCGTGGCCGTCACCGGCGAGTACGAGGGTACCCGCGCGGAGCTTGCCGTGGTCGCCGAGGACCACCTCTTCGGGCGCGCGCTCCTCAGCGCCGGGGGAACCGCTCCACTGGTCACGGCGAGCGAGCCCGTCGATCTGGACTGGGACTTCGGCGTGGGCACGCTCCATCTGGCCGCTGAAAAGGAGACCCGGCTTGCTCTGGCGCTCGCGCCGGGCGCGAGCGTGACCCTGGATGGGAAACCGGCAAAGCTGGAGGCCGGCGAGGCCGGGCGGGCCACGCTCCTCCTGGCGGCTGGCCGCCATCACATCGAGGGCGCGAAGCCCGCTCCTGCGGCGCAGACCGCCCTCTCTGCGCAGCTCGCACGCGTTCTGGCAAAGGGCGAGGCACTGCGGGCGGACCTTGCGGCGGGCATGGCTCCCGCGCCCGTGCTGCCCCCCTTGAAGGAGCACTTCACGGCGAGCGTGGGGAGCAAGGTCGTAGACCTGGTGACCGTTGCGACCGAGGCCGGCCCGGTGGTCTACGCGGCCGAGGGGAAGACGGTTCACGTCCTCGATGCCGGCGGCCGGGAAATCCGCCGCATGGAGACCGACGGCCCGATCCGGGTGCTCCACTGGTGGCCAGAGACACGCCTCCTTGTGGCCGGCTGCACCGATGAGAAGGTGATCGCCTTCGACGAGCGGGGCCAGCGCAAGTGGGTCTTCGTCTCGGTGATGGATCCGGCGGTCTTTCGCGCCGCGAAGCAGTACTGGTTCAAGTCGGCCCCTGGGCACGAGGGGATCCATGGTCTGGACAGCGGGGCGTTCGTCGAAGAGGGTGCCGTGCCGGGGATGCAGGGGAAGACGCAGCTCTTCGTAGGGAGCGCCTGCACCCTGGAGATCCTCGATGAAGCGGGCAAGCTCGTGAAGCGGCTGCCCGTCTTCTGGGGCACCGGCTCGCTCTTCCGGATTCTCCCGGGTCCCGAGGGCAGTCGCAATCTGGCGGTGGGGCGCAGCATCACCGACGGCGCGCACCTGCAAATCGTCAACAGCAAGACGCTCTCCGTGGTCCGGGGTGGCTTCCATACCGTGCCCGCGGGCGCCACCTATGTGGGCGGGTGGGCCAGCATGAACCGCTCGCACCTCTTCCACGAGGATCTGGATGGTGATGGCGTGCGCGAGGTGGTGAGCGAGATCAACGGCACCTGGAACCGGGTCACCGTCTGGAAAGAGGATGGCACGGCGCTCTACGATGCCAGTTTCGGGCCTGGCGCCGCGATCCCCACGAAGAACATGCGTGATCTGGAGGTGGCCGACCTGGATGGCGATGGCAAGAAAGAGATCCTGGCCGCCACTTCCAGTGGCCTTGTGGTCGCTCTCGATCACCAGTGCCGCAAGGTGTGGTCGCGCCGGCTGCCAAGCCCGCCGGCTGTGATGATAGCGGTCGGTCAGGCCCCGCGCATCATCGTCGGCTGCGATGACGGCTCGGTCGTCGTCCTGGATGCCAAGGGCACGCCGGTTCAGTCCGGCCGCGTCTCCGGCACGCCAGTGAAGAGTGGCCTCCTGCAAACGCCTGCCGGCCCGGCCGTCGTGCTGGCGACTGCGAAGGGCAGCGTCACGGCGTTTCCAGTCCAGCCATAGCAGCGCGCCTGACGGGGAGAGGGCCGGCCGCTGGGAGTTCCCCACACCGGCCCTCCCCGCGCGCGAGGGGACGGGCGAGCCTCCTTACGCGCGCCACTTCAGCACAAACCACTGGTTGTCGGTGGCGCTCGGTGCCCAGGGGTATTTCCGGGGTACCTGCCGCTTCACGTGGCCATCGCAGAAGAGGTAGGTATTCATGCCGCTGTGCCAGGGCTCATGCGGTAGCCAGCCGTTGTTCCAGCGGATATTGGGATAGAGATCATACCCCTTCACCGAATCCCAGTAGCCGCAGCGACCCACATAGCCATAGCCGGGATAGACCTTCACGATGTTCGGGATCCCCTCGAAGAGCAGAATCGTGCCCGCAGGATCGCGAATAAGGGCGAGGGGAATGCCATCGCGTACCTGGTTGGCTGCCCCCCACGGCTCCACATCAGGTGGGTTGCGGAGCGCGGTGTTCATGGCGTAGGTGCGTGGCGGAAACTGGCACTCCCAGCCCCCGCCCCAGGAAGGACAGACCCAGACGCTCTTCAAGCCCATGCCCGCGTTCCGCAGGTAGGGCTCCAGGCCGGCACCGTTCGACTGGTGCCAGTAGTTCAGATCGCCCAGCAGCCCCCCGGGACATGGCCAGACGCCATCATAGTCGCCCGCGTACATCTGAAAGGCCTGGCCAAGCTGGCGCAGGTTCGATTGGCAGGTGGTCGCGCGGGCGTTCTCGCGGGTGCGGTGCAAGGTAGGCAGGAGGATGGCCATCAGGATGGCGATGACCGCGACAACAACCAGAACCTCAATCAACGTAAAGCCTCTGGTGTGTTCACGCATGGGCATGACCTCCACCTGGTGAACCTGCCGTAGTATAGCATGCGCCCCTACCCGTGTCAAGAGCAAAAACGTGAGGAATCGAGGGGATGGGGGATTACGCCCGCGCGGCCCAGGCAGCGCGGGTGTCTGCATCACTATCACCTCGCCCACCGGTGCATGGCGGAGAATCGGGCTTTGCATCGCGAAAAGTCGTTGATTCTCCAAGCATGAAGGAGGATTCACGCCGGCAGAAAAGAAAAGAGCAGGCGTGTGATGAATGCGCGAAAGGAGGGGATGGACGACATGAACAAATCCGAACTGGTTGCAGCAGTGGCCGAGAGAGCGGAACTGAAGCGCAAGGATGCCGCCGCTGCTATCGATGCCGTTGTCGATGTGATCTCGGAGAAATTGGGCCAGGGCGAAGAGGTCTCCATTATCGGCTTTGGTACGTTCAGCGTCAAGAGCCGTGCCGAGCGGGTAGGCCGCAATCCGCGCACCGGCGAGAGCATCACGATCGCCGCCGCGAAAACCCCGGTCTTCAAGCCCGGCAAGGCGCTGAAAGACGCCGTCTAAACCATGTGAGCAGCGCCCGGGTGTAGCCGAACCCCGGGCGCTTGCGATCTCCCGCGTTCGTGGGGTTGCGAAATCGAGGGCGGTGTGCTATGATAGCACCAGAGGATCGCAAGGAAAGCCCGACTGTGTGCGTGGTTGGTCCGAATTAGTTATTACCCAGCACCAGACGACAAAAGGAGCCTGCGGTCCGGCAGCGGCGTGGTAGTCCCAGCTTCGGCTGGGAAATCGCAACGCATACGGCAGGGCTCCGCCCGTGTTCATACGCGGGTATACAACTAAGGGGACAAACGGCACAGTGGGGCTTTCCCTTCTTCTGCAGATGCCGGAGGCGAGGGAGATGGGAGCAGCGCGGGAGTGCGCAGGTTCACCAGACGTCTTGGAGTTGGCGGTGCCCTCGGATGCGCGTTTCCTCGAGCTTATCAACGACTTCACCGAGCGGATCTGCCGTCAGACCGGGGGCCTCTCTTCCGAGGAGACCTATAAGATCGCCTGGGGAGTCCACGAGGCATGCTTGAACGTCATCGAGCACGCCCATCACTTCCAAGCTGCCAAGCCGCTGCGCATGCGCGCGCTTCTCTATCCGGGACGCATCGAGTTCCACATCTTCGATAACGGCCCCGGTTTTGATCTCTCTCTTGTGCCCGAGCCGGATCCCGCGCAGGTCTTCGAGCGTGGCCGTGGCCTCTTTGGCATGCGCCAGTGCATGGATCTCGTCGAGTACCACCAAGGAGCGAAAGGGAACTGCCTCCGCCTGGTCCGGCAGATTCGAGCGGCATAGCACCGCTCTCTCCCCGCGCGGTCGCGGATCTCTCCTCCCTTCACGCCCCTACGCTCGGCTTGGTGGCTTACGCGAGGAAGTTCTCCTCCTCGGCAAGGCGCAATGCGAACTCGGCGCGCGTCAACCCCGGCTGTTCGTGCAGGGTGGCCAGCTTCGCGCTCGCCTCCCGTGGCAGCTCGTTCACCAGCTCGGACGGGGCCAGGGGCGCATCCGGATCGAAGCGCAGATGCTCTGGGTGTCCGGGCCACGCGCCAGTGGCCGCGAGCCACTGCACCGCGGCGAAGGCGGGGTGTGAAAGCGGCATATCCTCATACCAGTAGAGGGGAACGCCGCAGGCGACGAGCAGGCGCTGAAACTGTCGCTGCTCCTCTTCGGTGGTTGCCACGAGATGGGGGAGCGTTCCGGCCGAGAGGCAGTAGGCTGCCAGGGCGCCCGCGGCTTCGCCGATATTCCACTCCACCGGGTGCAGGCGGTAAGCGCCATTGGTGATGTGGGTGGTACCGATATTCTTCGCCGCCGCCAGCAGGTTCTCCACGCGAATCGGGATCAGCGCGCCCAGCGGAATCTGGAAGGGGCGCGTGCCCAGCATCACCTGGGGCTGGTTCCTGGCGCAGGCGTGAATGTCGATCCCATAGAGGCCGATGCCAACGGAGTCCGGGAAGAAAACCGCCCGGGCACCCGGGTTGTTCTCGGCGGCGATCTCCGTCTGCACCACGGTCTTCAGCGCCCGGATGCGGCGTGCCTCGCGAATGTAGGGGTACTTCGAGAGGCCGTGCGTCGTGCCCATGATGTCCGGCCGAAGTCTCAGCTCCGGATAGCCCGTGCCTCCGTCATCGCGCGGCGCCTCTGTCTGCAGCCAGTAGAGGAAACCGAGGCTGAGCAGTCGGCCCTGCCGGAGCATCTCGGCGCGCCCGGCAGCGTCGCGATTGGCCAGGTTGCCTCCGGCAAAGTCATTCCCGGGCCAGTTGATCATGGCGATGTCGTTGGGGAAGGCAGGATCGTCGAAGTTCGCGCGGTCGATGAGCCGGCGGTAGGTCCAGAAAGGCCCCGAGGCGCCCGGCGCGGTGTCGAACATGCGATAGGTGACGGAGCCGCGCGGTGGCAGGTAGTCAACGGTGAAGGTGTAGGGCTGAGTCTCCCGGAAGTACTCATAGCCCTCGGGCCGGGGGATGGTAAAGTCGCCCTCCGGACAGAGCTCAACCGCGAAGGGAAAGGTGAAGCTCTGCGCCCACTCCGGGTTGGCCTCTTCGGGGGCGTCCGGCTCGCCAGTCTCCTCGCGCGATTCCGCGCCGATGACGTGCTCCACGCCCGCCAGAGGCAGGAGGTCGCCCAGCTCCGTCGCGTCCAGAAAGAAGGCGGCGCGGATGCGCGTGAGCCGGTTATCAGGGCCTCGCACCACAACCGCCTCGATGCGGTCGCCCTTGGTCTCGGCGGCGACGGGGACGGTCTCCAGTAGAATGCGCGCTCTGCCGGCGTCCACCGATGGGGCGAGCATCTGCCGCAGCACCTCCACGCCAACGCGGGGCTCGAAGCAGAGGCGACTCACCCAGCCGTTGCCCGGATTGAGGTGCGGAGAGGCGGCGGCCTCCGGGGTGAGGCGATAGCGCGTGCGGTAATACTCGCGAATTCCCTCGCGCAGTTCGTAGTAGCTCGCCGTCCCACCGAACTGCTCGATGAAGCGGTTCTCATCCAGCGCGGAGACGCCTTGAGCGGTGAGCTGGCCCCCGATCCAGTCGGTCTCCTCGGTCAGGATGACGGAATGCCCCAGGCGTGCCGCCCGCAGGGCGGCCGCGGTTCCGCCGGTGCCCCCGCCAATGACGGCGATCTCGGCTTCCAGTTCCTCATCGATAGGGTATGCCATCGCGTCTCCCCCAAAGCGCCCGTGCCGGCGTGCCCCCGCAACACCGGGCGCTCTCTCCATCGCTCTCGGATTCTACACCAAACCGGGCCGGATGGCAATGGCCTGATCTCCTGGAGTGGGATCCCGGGATAAGGAATCCGGGCCCGGGTGCAGAACCCCCCGGCACGAATGCCGGACCTCTCGGGCTTCTTCCACCATAGCCCCGCGGGGAGGCCGCCCCGGCATGCCGAGCAAGGTGCTTCTGCCGCCCGGGAGACCGGGGCCGTTCAGCACGGCTGACACTCAACATTGCCCGGCAAGGGCGTCTCGGCTGCGGACGGGGCGGGCAGAGCCAGGGGAGGAAGCAGGTCGCGGACGCGGAGCACCAGGAGGGTGGTGTCATCGACGGCGTGCCCCTTTGCGGCGTTCATCGCCTCCGCGAGCACGGCATCCGCGGCGGCCTGGACGCTGTTCTCCTGGTTCATGCGGAGGAGTTCGGCGATGCGGGCGGGCTCGATGATCTCCTCACTGCGTGCCGCCTCCACCACTCCATCGGTGTAGAGCGCCAGGGAATCGCCGTGCGCCAGGTAGAGCACATCCTCCCGGTAGGTGGCATCTGGCACCACGCCCACCGGCGGCCCGCCGTGGTCGAGGGTGATCACAACATGCGAGTTCGCGCGTGCCAGCGTGCCCAGGGGATGGCCCGCGTGGGAGTAGACCAACTGGCCGGTGGATGGCTCGTAGAGAGCGCAGAGCATGGTGATGAAGCTGGGAGCGCCCTCGTGCGCCTCCGTGCTGTTGAGCTGCGCGTAGAGCGCGGCGTTGGTGCGCCGCAGGATCTCTGCGGGCGACCCGGTCTCGTAGGCATACGAGCGGAGAGCATACTTTGCCATGGCCGTATAGGACGCGGCGAGCGTGCCCTTCCCGCAGACGTCTCCGATCACGATTCCCCAACGCCCGCCCGGGAGGGCGATGAAGTCGTAGTAGTCTCCGCCAATCTGGCCGTTCCCCGAAGCGGGGCGCCAGCGGACGGCCACCTCCAGCTGCTCGATGAAGGTGTGCGTTTGCGGGAGCAGCATCCGCTGGAAGACCTGGGCAACGTGCGACTCGCGGTGGAACATCCGCGCGTTCTGGATGGAGAGCGCGATCTCGGTGCCCGCGGCTTCGAGGAAGGGCAGATTGGCGCGCGTGAGTGGGGCGCCCTTCTGACGGCAGGCCAGCAAAACGCCCACTCGCTCCTGGCCGGCCCGGAGCGGCACGGCTGCCACGCTAGTCGCCTCGTAGCGTTCTGCCAGCCAGGGGTCTAGTGGTACCTCGGAGTCGGCGCCCGCCAGGAGCGGCACAGGGCTCTTCAGCGCGCGCGCCAGCACCGTATCGGACTCGAGATCGATCACCTGCTCCGCATCCACGGCTGACCGGCCCCCTTCAATCAGATGGCCTCCCTCATGGTCGCAGAGCCAGATCTGGGCGCGCGTGCCCGGAATAGCAGCCTCGATGCACTGATTGGCCGATTTGATCACCGTGCCCAGGTCCAGGGAGCGCGAGACCGCCGAGCCAAGGGTACGCAGGCTTTCCATCTCCGCCAACCGGCGTTGTAGCGAGCGCGCCATTCCGTTGAAGCTCTTGGCCATCTGTCGCACTTCACAGCAGCCCCCTTCGTCCAGGGGGGGCGCAGGGATGCCTTCTGCCACGGCGCGCATCCCGTGGGCCAGGCGTTGCAGCGGCCGCGTGATCACCGCCGCGAGAAAGTAGGCCGTCGTGCAGGCGATCAGGATCGTCGTTAACGCCATGAGTAGTCCCCACTGGCGCACCGCGTCGAGCACGGCGTGGTGCTCGCGCAAGGAGATGTCGATCAGGATGGCGCCGAGAGGTGTGGCTGCGTCCATCACTGGCGCGACCACCTGGATCTCGTCTTCTTCCGTGATGATGCGGAAGTCGCCATCAAGGCGTGGAACCTCGCCCAGCAGCGCGGGGGAGGGCGCGTCGGGCGAACTGTCGGAGAGGATCTGCCCGCGCGGGTCTGTCACGATCACGCGTCTGATCATCTGCTCCCCATGCACCTCGCGCACGAGTTGATGGAGGGCGAAGGTGTCGCCGCGCCGCAGGGCATCACGGCTGGTTCGCGCCAGAAGACACGCGGCGGCGCGGGCCTGGATGAGGGTGTCTTCCTTCCATTGCTGGCGCGACCGGTTCACCATCGCGCCTAGCACGAGGCTGAGCGAGGCCGCGAGAAAGAAGGCAGTGAAGAGCGTGACCGTCCAACGCATGGACATTCGGGCGTGCATGCAAATCTCCGGACATCGAACCTATCCCACGTCTCCTTCGGAGGTTGTGGCAGAGTGTGGATGAGGACCAGATAGGGTTCTCTCCGAATACCCTCTGCTTCCTCCACGGCGAGACTCCCGCGTGTGGAATAGGCGCACGGTGCCCCATGGCAGGTCGTCTGGGTTCCAGGGAAGCACGGAATGGCTGGAACCCTGGGTTCGACGCGTTTCTAACGATGGTGGTACCCTACGAGCGGCCGGCCGCGGGGGGGGGG
>DUUU01000308.1 GCA_012841485.1 Armatimonadota bacterium | reverse complement strand
GGGCGCGAAGATCGTCGAGGAGGCGATTGTGGAAGCGCTCGTGCCGCCGATCCGAAGGCTCACCCGCGCCGAAGTCTTCAGCCATAGCCATCTCGCTCTGGATCTGAAGCGGATACACCGCCATCCAAACACTGGCGTCCACAGCCACGAGTTCTCGGAGCTGGTGGTGGTGTTGCGCGGAACAGGCATTCACGTCACGCCGGGCGGGGAGTACCCCATCGGCGCAGGCGATGCCTTCGTTCTCCATGGCGATGAGGCCCACGGCTACTTGAACACCGAGGACCTGGACCTGGTGAACATCCTCTTCAGCCTTGAGGAGTTGGGTTTGCCGCGCGCCGATATCAGCGCATTGCCCGGCTTCCACGTTCTTTTCACGCTCGAGCCGAAGTACCGCCGGCGCGACCGTTTCGAGAGCCGGTTGCGCCTCAGTCCGGAGAAGCTCCACCACGTCGCCGGCCTCATCGATGGTCTGGAGAAGGAGCTGGCGCGCCGCGATCCGGGGTGGGCGTTCGCGGCGACCGCCTACTTTATGCTGATCGTGTCGGACCTGAGCCGGTTCTACTCGCATGCCGAGGAGCCGGCGGTGCAGCCCCTACTTCGCCTTGGGCGCGTCGTCAGCCACATGGAGCGCCACTATGCCGATGCCGTGAGCCTGGATGATCTGGCTCGCGTCGGCTGCCTATCGCGGCGCACGCTCACGCGCATGTTTCGGAACGCCTTCGGGTGCTCCCCGATCGATTACCTCACCCGGCTGCGCATCAATCACGCCATGGCCTTGCTCCAGGATGCTGACCTGAGCATCACCGAGATCGCTTTCCAGGTGGGGTTCCGCGATAGCAACCACTTCTCCCGCCGCTTTCGTGCCGTCACCGGTACCTCCCCGCGCGAGTTTCGCCGCTCTGCCACTCTCCCGCGCTGAGCGAGAGCCGTCGGCTCCTCCATGCCCGGCCACAGTGGCACGCTCCTTGCCAGCGGCTTCTTGACCCCGGCAGATTCCCTACCGGCGAACAGTTCGACCCCGCGCTCGTCTAATCTGTAACAGAAGCGGGCCTTAAGGACAGGAAGAAAGGGGTTATTGGCATGCGTGGGTGGAACAGGTCCTTGATCCTTGGAGGGCTTCTCTTGGCGAGCCTCTCCTTGGCCGTGGGCCCGTTGGCCGCGGCGGATTTGGGGACGAAGGTGGTGCGCGGGGCGCTGATCGGCGTCGCCGTGAAAACCGCCGCAGACCCGCTGAATCAGTTCATCAACACCGTCACGCTGCGGGGCAAGATGCCGACGCGGATGGCGACGAAGGTCGTGCCAATCCTGAGTGTTGGCGATAAGGGCTATGTCGGTGGCGCGCAGGTGGCGGGCCCGAGTGCGCTGGTGAAGCAGGTACAGGCCGTCTTCCAGTACGAGCAGAGCATCAGCAACCGCAACTACCGGGCGAAGATACTGCTTCCTAGCGCCAGCGTCAACCCGCTGGAGCTGAAGCGCGTGGCGAAGGTGGGCGTGACGGCGATCATCGACGTCTCGCTGGATGGCCGCATGCGTGGAGTGACGGTCGGAACCGGCATTCAGACGGACGATGTGATCCGCGGCGCGGCGGTGCTGGCGGCAGTAACGATGGTGGGCCCGGAGATCAACAAGGCCGTGAACGCGCTCACCTTCAACAAAGGAGAGGCGACCTCCTTTGTGCCCTACGCGAGCATCGGCGAGAAGGCGTACCTTGGGGGCGCCCAGGTTTCCGGCTCGGCGGCTACCATCTCGAAGGTGAAGGCTGTCTGGCAGTACGAGGACCTGTTTGATGGCGGCAAGTTCCGCATCCGGGCCGTCGTGCCTGTGTCGGCGCTCAACCCGCTGCAGGCAAAGCGAGTCGATGGCGTTGGCATCACCGCCGTAGTCGATATGGCGCTGGCCGAGCAGGAGACTCTGGAAGCGCGCAGGGAGCGCGAGCGCCGCGAAAGGCTGCGCGAGCGCCGGGAGCACGAGCGCTCGGAGCGCCAGCGGCATGATAACGGCAAGCACAAAGGTTGGTACAAGGGAAAGCGCAAGGGACACCGTAAGCACGACGATTGAGCCCCCTGCGGGATGCGCGCGGAGACCGCCCCGGAGTGCCTTCGCGTCTCATCCTGGATCGCAGCGTATTCCCTAAGAGTTCAGACCGCCGGGCACCCGGAGTGCCTGGCGGTCGCGATTCGGAGGTTTGGGTGTCGCCGGCGGAGCGCATACGTATAGCAGGATCGGCAGGGGGGAACGAGATGGGCCTGCAAGATGTCTCCATCGGCGATGCCGCGCCGCATGAGGTGAACGCGATTGTCGAGATGCCCAAGGGGAGCTCGAACAAGTACGAGTATGACCCGGAGCGCGACGTCTTCGTCCTCGACCGCGCGCTCTACTCGGCGCTCTTCGCGCCAGCCGACTATGGCTACGTGGCGCAGACACTTGCCGAGGATGGCGACGCGTTGGATATCCTGGTGGTGACCACCTTTCCTGCCTTCCCGGGCTGTGTCGTTGCCGCCCGGCCGGTGGGCGTGCTCCTCATGTGCGATGAGAAGGGGAAGGACGAGAAGATCCTCGCCGTCTCCGCTCGCGATCCACGCTTCAATGCAATCGATGCGCTCGAGGATGTGCCAGACCATCTCCTCCGCGAAATCACCCACTATTTCCGCACGTACAAAGAGCTCGAGGATAAGGCGACGCAGGTCCTGGATTGGCATGGGCGCGACCGGGCGCTCACCTTTATCGAGGAGTGCCACGCCCGGTTCCTTGCCGGGAAGGAGCGCGTGCCCACAGGCGAGGCGTGCGTCTTTGCCGAGCCTGGATATCCGGCGGAGGCGACCTCATGAGTGCCCACAAGCCCCGGTTTTGATTGAGATTCCGGGAGAAGGCGCACCCGGTTCAACCTCGTCTGGTGCGCAGCCGCGCTGAATCCTATCCCGTGGTCTCGCCCTCTCCGGCCGGCCACAGGCGGAACGGAGGAGCGGATGCCGGGCGCCCGGGTGCAAAGAGGGGTTTCCTGTTTCCCGGCGAAGATCCAACGCTGGCCGCGCCATGCCCACCTGGCGAGTAGAAGGAGACCCGCAGATGAAGTTCTCATCCGATTGGCACATCCACACGCGCAACTCATGCGACTCGGCCTCCCTGGTCGTCTCGGAGTTGATCCCCGCGGCGCAGGCGCTCGGGATCGAGGCGTTCGGCATCACCGACCATATCCATACGCCTTACAACCTGCCCGACCTGGTTGCCAGTCGGCGCGAGTTCGACGAGAGCGAGCCGCCGCCGAACTTCCACTTCGGCGTGGAGGTGAGCTGCGTGTCGCAGTGGGAGTTGGATGAGATCGCCACCGGGAAGCACGCCAACCCGGTCTATGGCCTGCGGACGGGTGGGCCGGCGGGCGGTCCACTCGCCATCGGTATCGGAGCAGAGGAGCTGGATCGCCTTGGCGTGGAGTACGTCATCGGCGGCACGCATTGGCCGATGTACCTGCCGGCGGATCGAGACGCGATCATCTGCGACTATCACCGGCAGAACCTCTTCCTGGCGACGCACCCGCTGGTTACCATTGTGGCGCACCCTTGGTGGTGGATGGGGTACTGGAAAGACGATGACGGCTGCTATCGGGGCGACCCCTGGATCGATGACTTTGGGAAGATACCCGCCTCGATGCATGACGAGTTTGCCGCGGCGGCGGTGGAGCATGGCACCCTCGTGGAGGCCAACATCAACGGCACTCTCTGCAACCCTGCGTATCCCGAAGCCTTTGGACGGCAGTACGCGGAGTACCTGGCCGGCCTGAAGGAGCGCGGCGTCCGCCTCTCTCTTGGCTCGGACTGCCACTCGCCACGCTACACCGCGACCTTCGAGCGGGCGGCCTCTCTCTTGGAAGCCGTGGGCATCCGTGATGAGGAGCTATGGCGGATGCTGCCGCGTTCATGAAGAGGCGGGCGTTGAGGCAGGAGTCTGTCGCCTCACCGGGGAATGCTTTTCCTGGTCAGTCTGGAGAGCGCACCGGCCGCGTATGCCTGACAGCGCGCGCTGCGGGCCGGCGTGCCGGCCATCCGTTCGAGCCGGAGTACCCATGGGCCAGTTCCGTATCCTGCTGGTAGAGGATGACACTGACTTGCGTGCCATCATGCGGCGGCATCTCGCTGGCCGGGGCTACCACATCGACGAGGCGGAGAGTGTGGTGCAAGCGTGCGGGATCCTGGACCAGGCCGCGCATCAACTCCTCATTCTGGATATCGACCTTCCTGATGGCAGTGGGTGGGAGGTGGCCCGCTATGCACGCGGATGCTCTGGCGCTCAACTCCCGGTCGTCATCTGCTCTAGCCACGAGCCCTCGGCCGTGGATCTGCAAGAGGAGAACATCCAGGGGTACCTGCGCAAGCCGTTCGACCATCACGTGCTGATCGAGCGCGTGGAAGCGGCGCTTGGCGCCGTGGAATCGACGTTCATGTCTGCCGCCCAACCGTGCGAGGCGGATGATATCGAAGTCGCGTTCTACTCCTCGCTGGCGCACGACATGCGCACCCCCATGACCACGCTGCGCACCGCCATCGAGAGCCTGCTGGCCGACGACGTGGAATGGGACGCCGAGACACGCCGCGAGTTTCTGGAGGTTGTCGCGTGCAGTGCGGAGCGCGTCGGGAAGTACGCGCGAGACGTCATTGACCTGGCGCGTCTCGATGCCGGCGCAATGCGGCCCCACCTCCAGGTAGTTCATCCCGATGAGATACACGAAGCCCTGACGCGGGTGCTCCATACCCGGCGTCCGGCTCCCCTCGTCACCCTCTCCGTGGCCTCGGGCACCACCGCGGTCCTTGGCGACCCTGGCCTCATTCAGCGCATCTTGCTGGAGGTGATCGACAACGCTCTGCGTTGCTCGCCAGAGGGGGCGGAGGTTGCCGTCGAAGCGAGTGGGGCGGCAGGCGAAGTGTGGTGGCGCGTCCGCGATTTCGGCCCGGGGATCGTCCCGGAGGAGCGAGAGCGCGTGTTTGACCGGCACCACCGGATGCACGGGAGAAACCGCGCCACGTCGCGCGGCCCCCACCTCAGCCTCTATCTGTGCCGCGAGATGGCGCGCTTGCAGGCCGGGCGCCTATGGGTAGAAGAGACGGAGGGCACCGGGGCCTGCTTCTGCCTGGCCCTCCCGTCGGCCGTGGGGAAGTAGCGGGCAGCCCCTGGACTACCCAGAGCCACGCAGCCGGCGCGTCATTGCGCGCACGACCATATGAAGGGTGCGCACGTCGCGCGCCTCCAGGCCGATGCGGCTGAAAGCGCGGCGGAGCGAGGCGAGTACCTGCATCGGCGGCCGCGAGAGCGCGTCTGGCCCCAGCAGGTCGAACAGCTCCGCGAAGCGGCGCAGCAGCGCCTCCACTTCAGAGACGGCGGCCAGCTTCACAGGTTGCGGCGGCGGCGCATCCAGGGCCGCCATGAACAGCTCTTGGGCCATCACCTGGACGGCGTGCGACAGGTTCAGGGGGGGCATTCCCTCGGCGACGGGGATGGCGACGCTCTGGTTGCATCGCGCCAGGTCTGCCGAGGAGAGCCCAAAGTCCTCCCGCCCAAAGAGAATCCCGACACGGCGCTCGGCGGCGATGCTTGCGAGGCGCCGGGCGGCCTCGCGCACGGGCACCGGTGCGTCGAGAACGCCATCGCGCTTGCGGTTGGTGGTGCCCACGAGCCAGTGGATTCCCTCTGCCGCCGCGTCCAGATCCTCCACCACGCGCGCGGATTCCAGCAAGTCGCGGGCCCCACTCGCCAGGTTCCACGCATCCTGAGATTCCCGGAACGGCACCGGCCGGACGAGGACCAAGTCACTCATCCCGGCGGTTTTCATGGCGCGCATCGACGCGCCGATGTTTCCGGGATGCTGTGGCTCTACGAGGATGATCCGGACGCGCGCCATCGCTTCCGGCGCGGGGTACGCGACGGCCCGGTACGAGTCCTCAGTCGCCATCATCTACTTGTCTCTCCAGGGGGTGTGTTATCCCTGGTGTTCGATGCCGAATGGGCGCCATCCTCCCGGTGTCGCGGCGGCGAGCCAGGGTGCGGGACGTGGGAGGAGATGACCTGCCGCGAGGCGAACTTCGACTCAAGCCGTGCGAACTGGCACGGCCGGGAAAGGATAGCGCCCATGCAGCTCTTTGAGACGGTGGTGTCGAACCTCGGCTCGCGCTTCACGCTCAACCTGCTCCCGCATCGCCGCCAGCTCCTCTTGTCGCCGCTTGGATACTACTTCCATGTGCCGGTCGACCTCGCTGTCGGCATCCAGATAGGTGATGACTATCGCATTCTTCCTTTCTCGGACCGTTACAAGAGCTTTGCCTCCGTGGAACAGGAGCTGGTCCCGAGCGGCGTCGTCTTCCACTGCAAGGAGCCAGAGCTTGGGGTGATGGTGGATGTCGCCTTCCGATCCGCCTTCTATCCCCACGATGTGATCCTGTCCACGGCGCCGTTCTGCTACGTCAGCGTCACCGTCTCGCGCCTTGCTGGCCGCCAGACCAAGCCACAGCCTATCGAGGGGAAGGTCTTTATCGCGGCGCGCCCCGGGCCCGAGTTTACGACGCGGCGCATCGACGGGGGCTTCGTCTTCTCCGGGAAGTTCTCGCCCACCGGCACGCAGCGCGACCTCCACCTGCCCGAGGGATTCTCCGATGGCGTTCCCGCCGAGTTTGGGATCGCCGCGGTTGACCCCGATCCGGAGCTGGGCGACCAGCGGATCTCTCAGCGTTTCCTCCTCGATGATCAGGAGTTCGTGGAAGAGGAGTTCACCCTCGCTGGCTACTGCGACGCAGAGTGCTTCGAGGCGGGCGGCGAGCGCTACCGCTTCAAGTACTCCGGGTTCTTCGCGTCGGTGGATGACATCTTTGCCTACGCCTCGTCCGAGAAGAACCACATCGATGAGAAGATGGCGCTCTTTGACGGGGTGATCCGCGACAGCACCGTGCCTCACGAGATGGAGCAGCTCATTGCCTTCTCGCTGCAGACGTACCTGGCCAACTCCTTCTGGATGACGCGGCACGGGCAGGACTGGTTTTCCGTTTGGGAGGGCAACTGCCTCTACCACTCTACCGTGGATGTGGAGTATAACGCCGGGCTCTTCTACCTGGCGCTCTGGCCGGAGCTGCTTGAGATGACCCTGGAGGAGTGGACGAAGCACGAGCAACGGGGTCTCTATGGCAGCTATCTGTCGCATGATATGGGCGCCGGGATGACGGCCAACGGCCAGTCTTATCCGCATGCGATGGAGGTGGAGGAGAACACCAACTTCCTGCTGATGGCCTTCGCGTGCTGGCGGGCCACGGGCCGCGAGTACTTCATCGCCACCCACTACCCGTTGATTCGCCGGCTCGCGAAGTGTGTCCTCGATGCCGACACGACCGGCAACGGCTTCCCCGATCTCGGCGTCGCCAACACCTTCGATGATGCCGCGCCAGCCGTGCAGTTCTCGCGCAAGCAGGTCTATCTTGCGATCAAGGCGTTGGCCGCTCTCGAAGTCACCGCGATCATGGCCGAGTCCAACGGCGATGAGGAGTTCGCCACGATCTGTCGCGACCGCGCGGCGCTCATTCAGCAGACTCTCGACACGGAGGCGTGGCAGGGCGACCACTACGCCGTGTGTCTGGAGAGGCGCATGGATGAGGTCACGGATCCCTGGAGCGGGAAGCCGGTGGGCGCCGGTGAGCTGCCAGGGTGGGATGCCTACTCCATCCACACGGCCAATGGCCTCCTCTATCCGCTTCTCTCCGGGTACCGCCCTAATCTGGACTACGCGCGCCTTGCGCGCGACATCGTCCACGCCACGCGCGAGGCGATGCTGGAGTATGGATGCACGCACTCGAGCGCCGACAGGGGCAACCTGTGGGTGTCGCAGAATCTGTGGCGCGATTTTGTCGCCGCCTACCTCGGCCTCGACTTCCTCGACATGGCATCGCGCTACTGGTCCTTCGAGGTGATGGAGAACACGGTGGGGCGGGGGGGGTGCTTCATCGATACCTACGGCTGGAACACGCTCAACTTCTATCCACGCGGCGTGGTCAGCATGGGCGCCTTCGCCGCGGCGGCTGGCCTCAGCGTAGATCGCGTGGCAGGCCGGGTGGCGCTCTCCCCGGTGCGCGTGCCTTTGCGCGTGCCCCTGCTCCCGCTCGCCGATTGGGAGCAAGGCGCTGTGCCCTGGCTGGATGCGTCTCTGGTGGACGGCGAGATCCGGGCGCGCATCCTCCGGCCCGAGTTGCTGAAGGGGTTCAACGTGACGATCTTTGGCAAGCCGGTGAAGCTGTAACGAACGGCCGGTGGAAGACAAGGAGCATAGAGATCATGAAGCTGGGTCTGGTCACCTACAATCTGGCAAGCGACTGGGACGTGCCGACGATAATCGAGCGTTGCCAGCGCACCGGCTTTGAGGGCGTGGAGCTGCGCACCTCGCACGCGCACGGCGTGGAGCCCAATCTCTCGCCCATCGCGCGCGCGGAGGTCCGCCAGCGTTTCGCGGACTCGGGCGTGACCCTCTGGGGTCTGGGGAGCATCTGTGAGTTCCACGCGACAGATCCCGCCGTGGTTCGCGAGCAGATCGAGACGTGCCGGGAGTTCGTGAAGCTGGCTGCGGATGTGGGCGCGCGCGGCGTGAAGGTACGCCCGAACGGCCTGCAGGAGGAGCAAGGGATCCCCGTGGAGCGCACGCTGGAGCAGATCGGCCTGGCGCTGCGCGAGTGCGGCAAGGCCGCGGCCGATGCCGGAGTGGAGATCTGGCTGGAAGTGCATGGCCGGGGCACTTCCCACCCGCCGTATATCCGCACCATCCTCGACCATTGCGATCACCCGGCGGTCGGCGCCTGCTGGAACTCGAACGACACCGATATCAAGGATGGCAGCATCGCGGAGTACTTCGACCTTCTGGCGCCGGATATCCGCTCGGCGCACATCACCGAGTTGTGGCGAGAGCAGTACCCCTGGCGCGATCTCTTCGCCCGCTTGACCCGCATCGGCTATGACCGCTTCACGCTCGCGGAGGTTCCCGCCAACGCCGATCCGGAGCGGTTGATGCGCTACTACCGCGCGCTCTGGCTGGAGTTGAGCCGGTCCTCGTAGCAGGGGCGCGTCCCTCACGCATCCGGCCGCAAGCGTTCAGGGTTCGCAACCGCATCGTCGTGCTGCCGGGCGCGCAGCTCGGTCGAGGAGAGATCGAGCCGGAAGAGCGCAGGGGGTATCTCCTGGAAGAGGCTTCGAAACTCCTCGGGGAGCGGCACATCTGCGAGGGTGTGAAAAGTGCCTTCGCGCGCCCGGCCGGCCACGAGAAAGTGGCAGCCGGCATCGCGGATCTCGCGTAGAGCCTCCTGCATATCGGCCGCGCTGGCATAGTAGCGCTCGGCCACGATGCGCACGGCGGTGTCGTAGCCGACGATGAAGGTGCACCCGGGAAGGAGACGGGCCTTCTCGCGAAACGTAGGAGCGCGCGTGAGCGCGACGGGTGCCCACCCCCAGAACTGCTGTGCCCGGCGCAACGCCTCCTCCTCGGTGAGCGCGCGCTTGTCCACGTTTTCCACCGAAAGCTCGAAGGTGACCGGGGCGCGCAGGAGCTCGGAGGCGACCTCAGCCAGGCGGCGGTGGCCTTCATGCAGCGGGTTGAAAGCTCCGGGAAGCACGCCGCCCATCACCATGGCATCCGCCAGAGCGCTGCCATCCTGGCTGATCAGAATGTGGCGCGCGCGCCCCTGAAGCAGATCGGTCAGGGGGGAGAGGTCGCCTTCATGGCGCACCTCGTCGCCGGCCAGCAGCGGGAGCGTGAAGCCTGGGATCACCCCGCAAGCGAGCGCCAGCGCGTGGATCAGGAGCAGGCTGCACGCCTCCTCCTCCTCGCCGCGCGCGCGTGCGCCCTTCTCCAGGCGGAGCGCGTAGTGAACCTGGCGCTCCGACTCCGGACCCCCGCCCGGCGAGAGGATGGCAAGCTCGATACCGTGCATGCCCCGGCGTGGGCGCGTGGTGGACAGCGCCCCGGTGCAGCCGACGCCGAGTACCGGGACGTCGCCCTCACGCAATTCGAGCGCCCGTGAGAGTGACCAGCGTGCCATCGCCGTGGCGGTCTCCGCGGAGACGCAGTGTTTCGCGTGTTGCCCCAGAAAATCTCTAAGTGATGCCCTGGCATAGGGGAGCCGGGCCTCGAGCAGCGTGTGCGAGGCGCCCGGCACGCGAATCAGCCACGCGAGCGCCTGGCTTCCTGTGCCGGCGGCGACGATCGCGCATTGGCGCGGCGAGCGGTGGATAGCGATGATGGTGCGTTCAAGAGCCTCGTCCATGACTCTTCCGTTCGCTTCACACCCGCCTTCTCCTGGAACAAGGAGAACGAGCAAGCGTCCGAGAAGTATGGGCGTGGTAACGGTTGCTCTTGTTGGGAGCCCAGCGGGGCGTAGGAGCATTGCGCGGGCGTGACCGCGATCTGGAGGCATTGGGGTGGATTACAGCAGCCTGTTAGAGATGTTCTTCAGGGTGGCCAAGCGACATCCGACCGAGACTGCCCTGGCAGCGAAAGCGGATGGGCGTTACCAGCAACACAGCTATGCCGCCGTAGAGGCGCAAGTGCGGCGACTGGGGGCGGCCCTGGTACATCTGGGCGTGCAGGCGGGTGATCGGGTGGCCCTGATGAGCGAGAACCGGCCCGAGTGGGCTCTCACGGACCTGGCGACCTATGCCGCCGGGGGCGTGGTGGTTCCTCTCTACTCCACGCTGCCACCGCCGCAGGTAGAGTACATCCTCCGCGACTCGGGCGCGTGCGTCTTCGTCGTCTCCGGCAAGGAGCGCATTGAGAGCGCGCTGGCCCTGCGCGGGCGGCTTCCCAACCTCCGCCACATTATCGCCATCGGTGAGGATGCCCCGGAGGGGACCATCGCGCTCGATAGCCTGCTCGCGCAGCCAGCTGATCCCGCCTCGGAGGCGGAGAGCGAGCGACGCTCCGGCGCGCTCAACCGCGATGTGCTGGCGACGATTGTCTATACCTCCGGCACGACCGGCGAGCCCAAGGGCGCCATGCTCACTCACGGCAACATCCTGGCGAACCTGGAGGGGATCGACCCGGTTTTTCGGCTCGATGAGAACGATGACTTTCTCTCGTTCCTCCCGCTGTCGCACATCTTCGAGCGCACCGCCGGCTATTACCTGGCAATCCGCAACGCCTCGGCGATCTACTATGCCGAGAGCGTCTTTACCGTGGCAAAGAACCTGGAAGAGGTGCGCCCCACCATCATGATGAGCGTGCCTCGCCTCTACGAGAACATCCAACAGCGCATCCTCGACGCGGCGAGCAAGGCCCCGCCGCTCCAGCGTCGGCTTTTCGAGTGGGCGCTCCAGGTGGGCTATGAGCGCAGCCGCTGTCGCCTGGAGCAACGCCGGCCGGACCCGCTCTTGCTTCTGCGGCATGCCCTGGCCGACCGCCTGGTATTGCGCCGCATCCGGGGGCGCGTCGGCGGGCGGATCCGCACCTTTGTCGCGGGGGGCGCGCCCCTGCCATGCGACACGGCCGAGTTCTTCCTGGCCCTCGACCTCCTGGTGCTCCAGGGCTACGGACTGACCGAGACCTCTCCCGTCCTCGCGGTGAACCATCCCGAGGAGCCACGCTCCGAGGGCGTGGGCCGGCCGCTTCACAACCTGGAGCTGACCATCGCCGAAGACGGCGAGATCTGTGCCCGCGGGGCCAGTATCATGAAGGGCTACTGGAACAAGCCGGAGGAGACGGCGGCCGCCATCGATTCCGAAGGGTGGTTCCACACGGGGGACATCGGCCGGCTGGACGAGAAGGGGCACCTGCATATCACGGACCGGAAGAAGAACCTGATCGTTCTCTCCACGGGCAAGAAGGTGGCTCCCCAGCCGATTGAGACCCGCCTGAAGACCAGCCCGTTCATCGGTGAAGTCCTGGTTCTGGGCGACCAGCACAGCACCGTCGGCGCGCTGATCGTGCCGCGGTTCGATGCCATCCGCGCGCACAACGGCCTGGCCAACCTGGATGACCGGGCGATTGCCGCCCATCCCGAGGTGCGGCAGCTCCTGCGCGCGGAGATCGACCGTCTCAGCGACGGTCTCGCGGAGTTCGAGCGCGTGAAGCGCTTTGCCGTACTTGACCGCGAGTTCACCGTCGAGTCGGGAGAGCTCACGCCGTCGCTCAAACCGCGGCGGGGTGTCATCCTGGAGCGTTTCGCGTCTCAGGTGAACAGCCTTTTCCGGTCGTAGCTCGCGGCTACGACACGGCCGTCAGGCAGGCATCGAGCACGTCGAGAGCGTGCTGAAGTTGCTGCTCGGTGATGGTGTAGGGCGGTACCAGCTCCAGGACATTCCCATCAGGACCCGCGGGCAGCAGGATGATCCCGCGGCGAAGCGCCTCCACGACGACGCGCGAGGCGGCGTGACCGGCCGGCGTACCGGAGGGCTCGCGCAGCTCCAGGCCCCACATCAGCCCGCGGCCACGCGCCTCTGCTACGAGCGCGTGTCTCTCGCGCACCGCCTCCAGGCACGGGCGCAGCCACTCCCCCAGCCTTTTGCAGCGTTCGACCAACGCCCGCTCCTCGATCTCGGCGATCGCGGCGAGCGCGGCGGCACACCCCAGGGGGTTGCCAAGGAAAGTGCTCGTGTGCAGCGCCTCGCCCTCCGATTCGCCCCACGTCGCCATGATCTCCGGCGTGCTGACGC
>DUUU01000307.1 GCA_012841485.1 Armatimonadota bacterium | reverse complement strand
TCGTTGGCATCGCGCCCCTGGTATATGATAACCTGAACGTCACCGCGCAGATGGCGCATCAGGTGGCCGTCTATGGATCCTATAGCGAGGAGGTCTCGGACTACTCCGCGGTGGGGCTGCCGCAGAAACTGGACACCCCCCAGGGCCGAAAGCTCGCGAACGTGGTCGATCCCTTCCTCCTGCGGGACCGGCTTGAGATCCCGAAGCTGATGATCCACGGCAGCAACGACCGGTACTGGACGCTGGAGTCGGCGAACCTCTACTTTGACGAGCTGCCGGGCGACAAGCACATCCTCTACGTGCCGAACTCCGGCCACCGCCTGGCGGAGATGCCCCGGGTGCTTTCGGCGCTGGGTGCCTTTGTCGATGCCTGTGCCACAGGGCGCACGCTCGCCCGGCTGGAGTGGTCCTGCAACGAGGCGCCGGACGGCCTGCGCCTGGCCATTGCTCCGGAACACGCTCCAGAGCGCGTCACCATCTGGACGGCAGCCGCCGAGACGCGAGACTTCCGGGATGCGCTCTGGCGGGCGCGTCGAATCACCGGCCGAGGCGGGCGGTATGAATACCTCCTCCCGCGTCCGAGTCGCGGCTACGCGGCTCTCTTCGGCGAAGTGGCCTACCGCTGGGCGCGGGGCACCTACGCGCAGTCGACCACGCCCCACGTGGTGGCTGCAATCACCTCGTGAAGAGCGGGAGGAGAATGGAAGCGGGCGCGGAACTGGGCTGCAAGGGAAGCGCGCCTTTGGTCCTGGCGCCTGGTCTCGATGAGGGGTGTGCCCGCGCTTTCGGCGGTTGAGGCCCGGCAGGGATGGGATGGCCGGCCGGCATCCGTGAGTTCCCTCGCCCAAGGGCGCCGGCGTCACCGCGAGAACAAGACCTGATGCGAGGAGGCGCCGCGTTGTCTCGCGCGGACCGCTCGCTGCCCCTGGAACGGAGGAGTGAGATGGGTCCAACACTGCCGCAGCTCTTCTCGCTGGAGGGGAAGGTCGCGCTGGTGACCGGCGGGGCCGGGTTCCTGGGATCCGCGATGTGCCGGGGGCTGGCGCAAGCGGGCGCGCGTGTCGTGGTCGCCTCGCGCACGCTGGAGAAATGCCGCCGGCTGGCCGAGGAGCTGGGGCCACAGCACCGGGCCGTGGCAATTGACCTGAGCGACGAGACCAATATCCGTACCACCATCGATCAGGTCGCCGCCGAGATGGGCCGGCTGGATATTCTGGTCAACAATGGCTACAACGGGCCGCTGGCCCGGCTCGATACCGCCACGGGGGATGACTTTGCCCGGTCGCTGGCAGTGGGCGTCACCGGACAGTTTATCGCCGCGCAGCAGGCGGCCAGGCAGATGCGCCGCGTAGGTGGGGGGAGCATCATCAACGTCGCCAGCATGTATGGCCTGGTGGCGAGCTATCCCGAGGTGTATGAGGGCCTCGAGACCTGCAGCCCGCCCAACTACCACGCAACGAAGGGAGCGCTGATCCAGCTCACCCGCCATCTGGCGGCATATTGGGCGCGCGATGGGATTCGCGTTAACTGCATCTCCCCGGGGGCGTTCCCGCATCCGCCGGTGCGCGAGCGTATGCCCGAGTTTATTCGGCGTCTCAGCGAGCGCGTGCCAATGAAGCGGATGGGAGAGCCGCACGAGCTGATGGGCGCGGTGGTCTTCCTGGCTTCCGATGCATCGAGCTACTGCACGGGGCACAACCTCGTGGTGGATGGGGGGTGGACCATCTGGTGAGCGAGAAGATCCCGGTT